>DQWD01000213.1 GCA_011042725.1 Candidatus Aminicenantota bacterium
AGTCATTGCCTACTCATCTCTTAAAGGCCAGGATATTGATTTAGAATTGGCCGAAGAGGCTTTAAAAGGACTTATCGACTCTGGAAGTAATGTTTTTTCAATTGAGAAAATTCAAAAAGCTGTAGCTCAACACTACAAGATAAAAATCTCGCAACTTAAATCAAAAAATAACTCTCCCAAAATTGCCTTTCCTCGGCAGGTTGGAATGTATCTAGCCAAGAAACTCACCAATGCCTCTTTACCAGAGATTGGGAGAAAATTTGGTGGAAAACACCATACTACAGTTCTTCATAGCTTGCGAAAAATTGAGAGATTACTCGAAGAAAGTCCTGATTTTCACAGAGAATTGAACAATTTAATCAATCATATCCGATAGATAATAAAAAGGATGATGGATATTTTTCACATTTTCATTGATTTTATTATTCTTATTATTTAATCTAATTTAGAAATAACAAAAAAGAAAGAATAAGAATATAATTTAATAAAAGGTGAAAAAAATGAAGTTCAGAACCGATAAAGATGACATAATTAAGGAACTCCAACTTCTTCAAGGAATTGTGGAGAAGAGAAATACCATGCCCATTCTGGCTAATATTTTGATTAAGACTGGTCAAGATGAAATTGAACTTACGGGGACTGATCTGGAAGTGGGCCTAAAAACAAAAATACCAGCCACGATTGAAACACCAGGTTCCATAACTGTATCTGGTAAAAAGACATTTGAGATAGTGCGTTCTCTAAGAGAAAATTTAGAGATTTGTTTCCAAGTTGAAAATAAAAACACACTCTTAATTACTTCTGGCTCTAGTGAATTTAAATTAGTTGGGTTACCCGAAGAAGACTATCCTCCAGTTGAAGTTTCTGCCTTTGAAAAAGGATTGGCCTTTCCCTTAAGTGTTTTCCAAAAAATGATTGATCGGGTCTTATTTGCCATTGCTCAGGAGCAACGATACTACTTGAACGGGGCCTTAATGGTTCTACGGAAGAATCAAATTGAATTGGTAAGCACCGACGGCTACCGTCTTGCGTATGTCAAGGCTTTGATTGACCAGCTTAATTTAGAAGAAGAAACTAGATGTATTGTTTCTAAAAAGGCTCTTAATGAGCTCAAGAAGTTTGATGATTCCCAAGTATCCTTTGATTTGGATGAGAGTAATCTATTCTTTAAGGTTGGTCAACGAGTATTGATTAGCCGGATCATCGAAGGAAAATTTCCAAACTACGAAGCGGTTATTCCTACTGAGAACCCTAATAAATTGGTTGTTTCTAGAGAAGAGTTACTCCAATCTATCCGCCGGGTGGCCCTCCTTTCTTCTGATCGAACCAAAGGGGTTAAATTCAAGTTTGCTAAGGATAAAATTACTTTGTTTTCTTCTAATCCAGAAATAGGCGAGGCTAGGGACGAAGTCTCCTCTGAATATCAGGGAGAAGAATTAGAAATCGGTTTTAACGCCCAATACATCTTGGATTTTCTAACTATTACTCAAAGTGAGAAGGTTTTTCTAGAACTTAAAGATAGTAAGAATGCGGCCTTAATCAAACCTGAGGAAGAAGATCTAAATTATTTATATGTCCTGATGCCGATGAATATCTAGGTACTCCATATCCTAAAATTTTCTCACCACAACAAGCTCTTAACCAATAATTGTATCTAGGAAGGAATTTTTCCCTTGGATTTCAACTAGAAAGTTACTTGGGGCACAAATAATTCTTTCTCCAGCGAGCCTAATAGGGGGAGAGGATACACAAATCTTATTTCGACAAGCGGAATCCAGGACAATTAGTTGTCGGTTCTGGATGGCTAAAGTCAGCTTTCCTAGAGAGGTTGAGTATCGTCTTTCTGTGTTCATCGAGAGAGGAAGATGCTCAACTAGTTGGCCTCCAATCCAGACAGCGGCTTTCTCGCCGGGTTGCACCAGGTGTTGATTCATCGAAAATGAAACAATTGTTAATAACGATGAAGAATGATGAGCCATTTTTATCCACAAGGAACGCAACTCGTGATGGCGGATATCGATAATTTTTCCTTTGTCAACCAAGGCGAAGGAAGCCAGAGATGGCCGGGTAAGAGTTAGCCCGGTTATCTCTACATCGGGATATTGGTTTGCCTTGGTCCACCCTTTCTTCTGAAGAGCAAGGCCTATTTGTTCAGCTCTGGGGTGGGAGGTTGAAAAGCTCATGGCTGGGGGAGAGAATAAGGATTGTTTATTTATTTTCTCAAGAATAAAAGGCAGGTAGGTTTCTGGTTCATCGCTGAGAAGATAAAGTTGTTTCTGACCGGGATTTTTGAGACCAGATAGAGCAAAAGGGGCTAGAGTAGGAGTAAAAACCATTGTTTTTAAAAACTTTCTTCTATCCATTGGCGACTCCTTTAGCCAAAATTTTAACAATTATTGGCCATAAGATTTCTTGATTTCTCTTGTTTAATTTTATTTTAATCCAAAGAGCCGTGGCTAATAAAGCAATAGTCAAAGTGATAAAGATTATTAGAGAGGGAGAGAGGGTCCAGAGTAAAGATAACCCATAACCTAATCCTAACCCGAGGATAATCGCGCCAAGCAAGCTCCCAAAAATAAAGATCAAAGTGGATTGATACTTAGATTCAGGGATTTCTATTTCCACTAAATCACCAACGGAAGCCTTAATTGGGTTCTGAACAGTTAATAACTTTACCCCTGGGCTTGAGGAGGACAAACAAAGACTTTGGGCCGAACAATGTTCACATTGGGAACTAAGGGAGGTGATTTCCACGGCGGCTATTCCGTCTTTGATATTGACCACGCGCCCTCTATCTCTCATTGATTTTTCTTCTTACGGGGCAAATGCCTGCTTCTCATTTGTCTTGGCTTGTTCTTCTTCGGAGGCCCGATGAATCCGGCCGATAGCTTTAGTTGGGCATTTTTCAATAGCTGGGATTTGCTCGGGTAATATTTTTTTATAGTCAACTATTTTTGCTAAGTTATTTTCTAAAATTATTCCCTCTGGGCAAGCTCGAACGCAAATGCCGCAGGCGATACAAGCGTTCTTACACACCTTCCGAGCTAAAGGGCCGCGGTCGAGGGAGCGGCAAAAAACGATGATCTCCTGGTCAACAGGATGAAGCTCGATGATATTGCGGGGGCAGGCTTCAACGCATCGTCCACAGGCAGTACATTTGTTTTCGTCGATGCGCGGAAGACCATCATCGCCCATTTCCATGGCGTCGAAGAGACAGGCTTGAATGCAATCGCCAAAACCAAGACAGCCATAAGAGCATTGTTTTTGTCCCCCTACTAAATGGGCAGCCCTACAGGTGGTCACCCCGATGTATTCTCCGCGGTCTTTGGCCGCAGTTTTAGTGCCCCGGCAGTGGAGACGAGCCACTTTTTTAACCAAGGCTTGAGCTTCTTCTCCCAAAATAGAGGCTACTTGGGCGGCAACTTGCTCTCCTCCTACCGGACAGCCATTGGTGGGAGCATCTCCCTTGACGACAGCTTCGGCAAAAGCCCGGCACCCAGAATAACCGCAAGCGCCACAATTTGCCTGAGGCAAGATATCAGCTATAGCCACCACTCGCGGGTCTTCTTCAACCCGAAGTTTTTTATAGGCAAACACAAGGCCGAGGGAAAAAAACAGGCCTAGTAAACCCATAGTTAGGATTGGTACAAGCACATCCATCATTTGATCATCCCCGAAAAACCAAAGAAGCCAAGAGCCATGATACCGGCAACAATCAGGGCAATGCCAGCCCCTTTTAATGGCTCAGGCACATCGGCCAGGTCTAGTTGTTCCCTGATTCCGGCCATGAGCACAATGGCCAGAGTAAAGCCTACGCCTGAACCCACTCCAAAAATTACGGTTTCCACAAAATTATAATTTTTCAAAGCCGCCAAGAGAGCCAGGCCCATGATGGCGCAATTGGTAGTAATTAACGGCAGATAGATTCCCAAGGCCTGATAAAGAGGGGGGCTACTTTTGCGGATAAACATTTCAACCAGCTGAACCAGGGAAGCAATAATCAGGATAAAAGATACTATTTGCAAGTATTCAAGGTTAAAGGGAATTAAAATCCAATGGTTAATGATCCAGGAAACAATAGCAGTGATGGTCATCACAAAGGTTACGGCTAATCCCATCGATACCGCGGAATCAATTTTCTTGCTGACGCCTAAAAAGGGACAAATACCTAAAAAATAGTGGAGGACAAAATTATTAATTAATATGGCTGAAATAAAAATTGCCAATAATTCCACTCTTATTTGCTCCTTTGGAGTTTTTGGTCAATTAAGATGATGATGCCGAGTAAGATGCCGAGGGTTAAGAAAGCTCCAGGAGGAAGAATCATAATTATCCAAGGTTCAAACCAAGAACCAAGCACTTGATGTCCCAACCAAGTTCCGGCTCCGAGAATCTCGCGGATAGAACTTAGCACCAAAAGGGCTAACGTAAAACCCAGGCTCATGCCGAAGGCATCGATTAAAGATCGACCCACGGAATTTTTAGAAGAAAAGGCTTCCTGGCGCCCTAAGATAATGCAATTGACCACTATCAGGGGGATGTAAGGCCCCAGATTTTTAGAGATGGGAGGAAAAAAGGCAGCTAGAAAGCGGTCGGCCATGGTGACAAAAGAGGCGATAACGACAATGTAACTGGCAATCCTGACTTGGCTAGGGATTAGCTTTTTAATGGAAGCCACGACCAGCGAGCTGAAGATGAGGACAAAAGAAGTAGCGAGGCTCATCGCGATGCCGTTGATGACCGCGTTGGTCACGGCCAAAGTTGGGCACATTCCCAGGAGTTGTCGAAAAATAGGATTCTCTCCCCAAAGACCCTTGGTAAATTCCTGGCTAAGAGGTTTACTGGCCATTATTCTCCTCGATTTGAATTGTTCCCGCTTGTATTAATGATCTTAATTTAGCTAAACTGGCGTTAACGGTAGCAAGGACGGCCTCGGACGAGATGGTCGCTCCGGTGATGGCATTCACCTCGGAAGCTCCTAATTCTTCTTGGGCAACCGGTGGTTTTTTCAACATCAAAGGATGGGAACAATCTTTATTTTCCCAATATTTTAGAAAAGCCTCCTTATCGGTAATTTTGGCCCCTAGGCCCGGGGTTTCCTTTTGGTCGAGAATAGTTAGCCGAAAGATTTTATTAATTTCGGCATCGGTGCCAAACATGAGCACAATTTTATCTTGAAAGCCTGTTCCGGCGGTATAGATGGCAAAACCTTGGATTTGACCTTGGTCGTTCCGGGTAGTATAAACAGTGAAATCTTTTTCTTCATAAATTTTTGTATTAGTTTTGGCGCCGGGGACAACTGTAATTATGGCTTCTTCGATTTCCCGGAGGCGATTAGCTTCAATGCGGGCTCGGGTGAGGATTCCGACCGTCGACAAGAGCCCTCCGGAGATAATTCCCACGGCGGTTAAAACGATAACCATTCGGGAAGAAAGGCTCATTTCTTGGCCCTCCTTTCCCCAAGAAGGCGAGGACGAGTTGAGCGGTTGAGGAGAGGTACTACCGTATTCATCAGTAAAATAGAATACATTACTCCTTCAGGGTATCCACCAAAGAGACGGATTAATCCTACCAAGAAACCAATCCCCAAAGCATAAATAATTGTTCCTCGCGGGGTTATGGGCGAAGTAACCATATCTGTGGCCATAAAGAAGGCGCCGATAATCAGCCCTCCGGAAAGCAAGTGAAATAGAGGAGAAGCATATTTATCGGGCCGAGCCAACCAAAAGATCCCGGTGAAGACACTTAAAGATAAAATGATACCGGCCGGGATTTTCCAGTCGATGGTTTTCCGGGCCACAAGATAAAGAGCTCCGATTAATAAGGCCAGAGCCGATGTTTCCCCAAGGCAGCCACCAGTATTCCCCCAGAAAAGATCTTTAAGGGGAGTCAAAGTATGTTGGGCAACAGCATTCTGAAACTTAAGATTTCCTAAGGGGGTGGCATAAGTAGCGGTGTTGATTATTTTGGTTACAGGGGGAATCCAGGTCGTCATGGCCACCGGGAAGGCCGTTTGGAGAAAGGCTCTTCCAACCAAGGCTGGATTGAAAATGTTGTGTCCCAGCCCACCAAAAACTTGCTTTCCTAGGGCAATGGCGACCACCGCTCCGATAACCGCTTGGTCGAGGCGCAATGAAGGAGGCAGGGTCATCGCTAGCAAGAGACCAGTAATGACGGCTGAGCCATCCAAAAGAGTGGACAACGGTTTTTTTCGGGCCGCAAGAAAAACGGCTTCGGTGAGGATGGCTCCAGCTAAGCAGGCGAGGTAAAGAACAACAGCTCGCCAGCGGAAGAAGTAAACAGAAGCCGCCACCGCGGGAAGAAGACTAATGATGACGGACAACATAATTTTTGGCACAGAATCAGGATGGCGAAGGTGAGGCGAGGATTTAATGATAAAAGTAGTTTCGGCCATTAGACTGTCTTCCGTTTTAAAGCGCTAATCGTGGCTTTGCCCAATCTTATCCACTGCACCAGAGGGATTGCCGCGGGACAAGAATATTGACAACAGCCACATTCCACACAGTCGAGAACTCCCCAAGCTTCAGCTTCATCCCAAAAGCCGAACTGAATGTATTTCGCCAGCTGAGTTGGTGTTAGTCCCATCGGACAATGCTCAACACAGCGGCCACAGCGGATACAATCGAAAACCTGGCTGGCCGGGGGAAGAGACCAAGCCAAGAGCCCCGAAGTCCCTTTAATAATCGGGGCCTCGAGATTCCACTGGGTAATCCCCATCATCGGTCCACCCATGATGAGGCAATTGACGCCCTCTTTTAGTCCTCCACAAAAATCAATGACTGTCTGCAAAGGAGTGCCGATGCGGACTAATAGGTTTTTTGGTTCAGGGATGCCCGAACCAGAGACGGTGATTACTCGCTGATAAAGAGGGCGCCCAAACCGGACGGCTTCCCAGATGGCTTTAGTCGTGCCGACATTTTGAACCACGACCCCGACATCAAAAGGTAGGCCCCCTCGGGGGACCTCTCTTTTCAGGAGGGCTAAAATGAGGTTTTTTTCTGCTCCTTGGGGATATTTTGTTGTCAATACTTCGACGAAAATATGCTTTTCCTGAATTTTGGACGCTAAAAGTTCAGCTGCGTCCTCCTTGTTATCCTCGACACTAATAATAATTTGCTTGGCGTTGGTGGCGAGACGGATGAGTTCAGCCCCAGAGATGATTTCTTCGGGATATTCTTTCATTAAACGATAATCGGAGGTTAGGAAAGGCTCGCATTCACACCCATTAATAATGATGGTATCAATAGGCTTATCCGCTGGAGGCGCCAGTTTTACAGCCGTGGGAAAAGCCGCGCCCCCTAGACCGACAATCCCCGCTTCTTTGACGCGGCGAATAATTTCCTCAGGGGAAAGGGAGAAAGGGTCGGGGATTTCCTCTTCATCGGAGGAGGAATCCTGTCCATCATTGGCAATCGTTACGGCGAGAACTGGTTTGCCGAGAGGATGAGGATGTCCATCGACAGCGAGGACTTTACCGGAGACACTAGCGTGGACGTCAGCCGAGAAAAGAGCAGGTGCTTTGCCGATTTTCTGGCCCCGAAGAATTGTATCTCCTTTTTTAACTAAAGGTTGAGCGGGCTGACCGAAATGTTGATGGAGAGGGATATAAACTTTTTCTGGAGGCGGAAGGACTTCAATTGCTTTGTCGGCAGTCCATTCCTTCCCCCCGGGGGGGTGAATCCCACGGGGAAAAGTCTTTTTCTTCATCTTCATCATCGAAAGTTATTATTATTTAAGAATAATGAATAGCTGAAAAATAGAAGATTAAGTTTAGACGCCGAGTGGAGTTTTGTCAAGTAGATTTCCAAGGAGGCGCCTTCTATATTTTTATTGATTTGGTCTCGGCAACTAGCCAGGCAAGCGTCCAGAGAAAAAGCTAAATCTTAGGTCATGACTGGGGGGTTTTTGTCTAGCTCTTTTGGCCTTTTGGGGGATCTTCCAAGAAGAATGAAAAGATAAGTTGATTTTTTTTATTGTTTGGACTATCTTTATCGGAAGCTCATGGCCATCGAAATTAAACCTGTTTCTTCGCGGCGAGATTTAAAAACTTTTATCTATTTACCAGCCAAAATCCACCAAGGACATCGTTACTGGGTCCCCCCTATTTATCAGGATGAGTGGAAATACTTTGATCCCCAAAAAAATAAAGCTTTTTCCTACTGTGCGACCATTCGCCTTTTGGCCTTTCGTCAAAAAGAAGCCGTGGGCCGGATCATGGGAATCATTAATCATCGCTACAACGAATATCGCCAAGAAAAAGCAGCCCGGTTTGGGTATTTGGAAGCCGGCCCGGACAAAGAGGTGATTGCGGCCCTTTTAAAGGCCGTCGAAGACTGGGCCCGGCAGAAGGGCATGGAGAAGATTGTGGGCCCTTATGGGTTTACCGATCAGGATCCAGAGGGGTTTATGGTCAAAGGTTTTGACAATAGAGCCACAATTGCTACTTATTATAACTTTGAGTGGATGCCCAAGATGGTCGAAGAACTTGGTTACACAAAAGATATTGATTATTATGTCTATAAAGTCAACGTGCCCGATGAAATTCCTGATTTTTATCGTAAAATTTATCAACGGGTTCTAAAAAAAGGGGACTTCCGGGTTCTTGAATTCCGGAAGCGGAAAGAGCTGAAACCATGGATTAAACCGGTGTTAAGTCTGATGAATGAGTGTTATTCCCAATCAGAAATATACGGATATACCCCTCTGGATGAGGAAGAAATGGAAGCTTTGGCCAAGCGGTATCTGCCCATTTTAAATCCCCGGTTTGTTAAGGTGGTGATCCAAGGCGAAGAAGTAGTGGCTTTTATCGTGGGGATCCCCGATATGACGGAGGGTATTATTAAAGCCCGCGGCAAGCTTTTTCCTTTTGGCTTTATCCATATTCTGCGCGCGGCCAAGAAAACGAAGCAGCTGGATCTCTTGTTAGGAGCCGTAAAAGAGCCTTTCCGGGGGAAAGGCTTGGACGTCCTCATGGGAATTAAGATGTTGGAATCAGCCAAGGAACTTGGGTTTGAAGTTATCGATTCTCATCATGAAATGGAAACCAATGTCCGGGTGAGAGCCGAGATGGAACGAATGGGAGGTCAAGTATATAAGAAGTTCCGCGTTTATAAAAAACAACTTTAACCTGTCGGCGGCCAAGAGCTTAGATTAGGGATAATAACGGCTGCTCGAGGCCAAAGAGGCGTCTTTTCTACTTGATAATTTCCAGCCAAAGCCTTAAAAAAACAAGAGCGAAGACAAGCTGGTCATTGGGATGAAGCAAGCCCAACAAGGCCGATTATTTAGACTCAGCCCAATTAATACCCCAGGCTAATTTGACCTTAAGAGGCACAGCCAGGGGATAAACTTCCTCCATTTTTTCTTTAACCAGGGAAGACATTAACTCTACTTCCGAATCGGGCACTTCAAAAACCAACTCGTCATGGACCTGGATAATCATCCGGCTAGCCAGTTTTCTCTTTTTAATTTCTTGCCAAATATCAATCATTGCTTTCTTGATCAAATCAGCGGCGGTGCCCTGAATGGGAGTGTTCAAAGCAATGCGTTCTCCGAATTGGCGAACTTGGGCGTTTTTGTGTTTGAGCTCGGGAACAGGCCGCCGCCGTCCGAATAGGGTTTCAGCAAATCCTTTTTCGGCGGTTTGGTGGATTGATTTTTGCAAATAATTTTTGACCTCTGGAAAGCGGGCGAAATAAAGATCGATAAATTGCTGGGCTTCTCTTGGTGTAGTGCCCAATTCCCGGGCAAGAGAATAGGCCGAAGCTCCATAGATAATACTAAAGTTTATTATTTTTGCCCGCCGGCGCTGTTCAGCTTGGTCGAGGAGATTAGTAGAGAAAAGTTGCTGGGCTATTTCAGCATGGATATCCCCGTCCTCGCGGAAGACTTTAATTAAGGCTGGATCCTGAGAAAGATGGGCCAAAACTCGCAGTTCAATTTGGGAATAATCAGCGGTTAAGAGAAGATAATTGGGCTCGGGAATAAAAGCCTGGCGAAAACGGCGTCCCCACTCTCCCCGGATGGGAATATTCTGGAGATTGGGATCGCTGCTGGAGAGGCGGCCGGTAGCGGCCACTGTTTGATTATAAGAAGTATGAATTCGTCCGGTTTGGGGATTGATGAGTTTCGGGAGAGCATCGGCATAGGCACTTTTCAATTTGGCTAGTTGGCGATATTCCAGAATTTCTTGAGCAATTGGATGTTTTTTGGCCAACTCCTCCAACACGGAGCTCCCGGTGGAGAAGCGTCGAGTGACTTTCGTCTTTTTGGAAGGGGGAAGCCGGAGGACTTCAAATAATACCCGGGAGAGTTGTTGAGGAGAGTTTAAGTTAAACTTTAAACCGCAGGCGGAAAATATTTTGTTCTCCAATTGCTGCATTTCCTGCTTAATTTCCTGGCTGATTTTGGCTAATTGAAGACGATCAACTTTGACTCCCCACATTTCCATATCCGCCAGAACTTCGATGAGAGGCAGTTCAATTTGGCGGTAAATAGGAGATAACCCGGCTTGTTCAACTCGCGGCCAAAGAACTTGAGCTAATTGCCAGGTTAGATCAGCGTCCTGGCAGGCATAAGGAGCCACGGTTTCGATGGCGATTTTATCCATAGTTTTAGCTTGGGCTCCTTTCCCGGCAATGTCGTGATAGGAAATGGTAGAGGTCTGGAGGTAATGGGCAGCCAGCTTGTCTAAGTTGTGTTTGCCCCAGTTTGGTTCGAGGAGATAGGAAAGAATCATGGTATCGGTGTCAATTCCCTTCACCTCAAAACCCGCTCGACGTAGGACGATGAGATCGTATTTTATGTTCTGGCCTATTTTTTTTATCTCTGGATTGGCCAGGACTCCGTGGAGAATTTCCACTGCTCGAGAGATTGGTATTTGAGCAGGAGCTCCGGGATAGTCATGGCCTAAAGGCAGATAGAATGCTTGATGAGGAGCCCAAGTAAAGGAAATGCCGACTAAGCGGGCTCGCGTCGGGTCAGGACTGGTGGTTTCCGTGTCGATAGATAACTGTTTTTGCGCTTTAAGCTGGGGGAGGAGGCGCAGGAGCTGTTCTTCGTTGTCGACAATTTCATAACTAAGCTTTTGCTTTTTTCCCTTCTTAACTATTTTAGCCATGGAAGCCTGGAGGAGTGAATGAAATTCAAGGTCACGATAAAATTGGATTAGTGCTTCCCCATCTTCTTCTCGCACCCGAAATTCTTCCGGATGGAAGGGAAGCGGTATTTGGCTTTCTACCGTGACTAAGTTTTTACTTAGCTCTAATACATCAAGATTATTGGCAATGGTGTTTTTTACCCGCGGATTTTTTAGTTTATCTAAGTTGTTGAGAAGATTAGTCAGCGAACCAAATTGCTGAATTAGTTTGCGGGCTGTTTTTAATCCAATTCCGGGCACGCCGGGGACATTGTCGGAGGAATCGCCCATTAGGGCCAAAACGTCGATGACTTGCTGGGGATAAACACCTAGCTCCTTTTTTACTTCTTCGGGGGTATACAGTTTATTTTTGACGGGATTAAAGACAAAAATATTCCTGGTGACAACTTGTAAAAGATCTTTGTCGGTAGTCACAATAACCGGTTTATAGCCGTGGGTGGCGGCTTTAATGGCGAGAGAAGCTAACACGTCATCAGCTTCAAATTTCTCTATTTCGAGGAGCTTTAGCCGCTGGGCTTGCAGAATTTTTTTCAAGAGAGGAACTTGGATGACCAAATCCTCCGGCATTGGCTTACGGTTAGCCTTGTATTCTTGGTAAGCTTCGTGGCGGATAGTCGGCCCGTGGGCATCAAAAACAATGGCTAGATACGGAGGTTTTTTTTCTTCTTTAATTTTGCCGAGAGTTTGGAGGAAGCCATAAATTGCATTGGTTGGGAAACCTTGCGAGGTAGCAAGATTGCGAATGGCATAATAGGCACGATAAAGAATAGAATTGCCATCGATTAGATAAAGGCTCTTTTCCTTCATCTACTATCTCCTTGTTGGAATGCCTGAGATTCTTATCCTGGGGGCTGAGCTTTACAGGTGATCAAACCGGCCCTCTTTAACTTGTTGGCAGATTCGCTCATGTTGTTTTTTCACCAGAGGGGGAACAACAGTTTCTCGAGAACCCTGAGGCAAATAAGAACTATAGGCAAAGCGCCGGGTGGTGAGCACGCGACCAGAACAGTAAATTATGGTTTCAATATAATTGTAAGGGGGTCCTTTATCTTGGGTTTGGATGTGGTATTTTTTGTTGCCATGGATAATTTCGGTATTAAAACCAGACATGAGTTAATTTCCTAATATCTTCCTCATCAAATATTATATAATCACAATTATGAAGAGAGCAAGGTAGAGGCTAGGAGGGGCTGAATCTTGGTTTTAGAAGTCAAGCAAAAGGATGGGCCCTTAACTGAAAGGGCACTGCCAGGAGGGGTCTTGGCCACTACTAGGCTTCCTCTTTTGGCTTTTCAGCAAAGACTTGGGCTTCAAAGGTAAAAATTTTTGCCCCCTGCCGCCAAGCATTAGGGGGAAGACCAGCTTTTAAGCAGGCTCGTCTTAGAAAAGTAAGACGATCCCAACCATTTTCCAACGCCACCTGAGGCAGCAGAAGGCCTTTTTGCCTTCCTTTTTCGATCACTAAGCCGTGTCGCCCGACTTGGATTTGGGCCGGGTTGGTGATTTTAGTTAAAGGGGTTAGGACAGAGATTTCGATCTCAACGTCCGGGAGCTCATCGAGAGAAACAGGGTTGAAGCGAACATCTTTTACGGCGGCATAAATAGCGGCTTGAATGACCGTTTGGTAAAGAGGCAGACTTGATTCGATAAAACCAATACATCCCCGCAGGCGGCCATTATGGTGGAGAGTCACGAAAACTCCTTTTTTCTCTAATAGACGAGGTGACGAGGGGGTGTAATGGGGGGGGTTTTTATTTTGGAGAAAGAGAGTGATAGCTTCCCGGGCCAGCCTCAATAACTCCTTTTTTTCTTGTTCCGTTAAGGCCTCCTCAGTTTTGCCGCCTGAGCTCGGGGGGGAGATTTCCAGGGTAGCCGCCACATAGCCGACGACTTGACTGGCTGGCCCGCCGCCGGCGGTGGAATCCCGGTATTCTAAGATGTGGAGACGGGAGGTTTTTAATTGCTTAGCGGCTAAAAGCAGAGAACTCACCGGGCCTACCCCACACATTATATTTTCCCCTCGGGTGGCTTTCTGGAGAAGAGTCTCAGCTTGGAGATTCTCAATCAACTTAATCGTTTGGGCATCTACTTGATTGGCTTTGGCTTGAGGAAGGTAGTGAGACAAATCAGTAGTAGCCACCACGAGCACTTGAGGATTAGCCATTATTTTCGTTAGAGCTTTCGCCATTTTTTGAACATCTTTATGACGGGGGTAACCAAAGACAACAGGTACAATCTTGGCTTGGGGCCAAGCGACTTGAATAAAGGGCAACTGGACTTCGATAGAGTGCTCTTGTTTATGAGCTTGAGGGATTGTTTTATAGCCGGTTAATTGGGCCAATTTGGCTGCCCAAGGAGAATCCACCTCGATTAATCCGAGAGGAGTTTGGTAACGAGCATCCTGGTCGATAGAGACGCCTCGGAAGGCATAGTGATGAGCCGGCCCCATAATGATCACGGTGGAAATAGATTGACTTTTAACCTGAGCATAGGCCTTGGCGGCCACCGAGCCGGAATAAATGTAGCCAGCATGGGGAACAATAATGGCCCGGATGTTTTTAGCCGGAGGGAGAGAAAGGGTCGCCGCAAACCACTCCTCGATTATCTGGCGGAGTTGAAGGGGATTGTCGGGGTAAAATTGCCCAGCCCAGACAGCGGGCCGAGTGGTCTGAGCCATTAAAAGAGAAGTCAGGCTAAGAACAAGGATCAGCCCACTAAACCCAAATTTTGCTTTGCTCATGGGAAATCTCCTTGCAAATAATTATACCATTTTTAAAAGTGAATCCCGAGCAAAAAAGAAAAGGTGCAAAAGTAAAAAAGTAAGACAGGACCTAAGATGCGAGAAACCAGAAAGGGGGGCTATTTTGATTTTTGGGGCCTTTATTTTTAGCGGAACTAGGAAAAGGAAAAACTCATGGGTAAAAGGTTGACATCAATTTTATTTATGATTAATATGGAAAGTCTAAGGAAGGACATCATGAAAGACTTGTGGAAATCGCTATTTACGTTGCTAGCCTTTTCCTCAGCTTTTGTAATCGGTTTTTATTTAGGTAAGGAGAAGGTCTTGAAGAAGATCCCCGAGTTTCAGGAAGAATTGGAAACAAAGTAAATCTGGGGGGAGAAAAAAGCCTGGGCGTTAATTGTTGGCCGACTTAAGAAATCACTATATTTTTAACCTGCTTTCAAGCTGGAAGCATTTCTAAAACCGAGAAAGCCGCGGGAGTGACCTTTAGCCTGAATTATAAATATTGGATCATCAGAAACAAATAAAGGCCGACAACTTTTTTCTTTATCATTTTTTTCTAGTGATGGGAAAAAAGGCGATAGGCACTATAATAGCCGGTGGTCCTGGAAGTGTTTCAGGCCAAAATAAGATGCCATTCACCATTTTACCATCACGGTTTTGGCAATGCTTACCTTGGGGCCGTTAATGTTGACGAAACTAAGGGAGAAGCTTATAATAAACAAAACAAATTATGGAAAGTAATTAGATGGGTTGGACACCGTATCTTATACTGATTATTTTTGGATTGTTTGTGCTTCTTTCTATTCTCAACCCGAATTTTTCCTGTTTTGGCCGCCGTCTCAAGTCGCCTTTTTATCCTCTTTATCGAGGAAAAAAGAGGAAACAAGTGAAGACCCACGATTATGGATTTTATTTAGTGGACGATAAGGCGTCAAAAAACCAGAAGAGCTCTCCAGAGAATGTATATTTTCTAGATGATACTTCTTCCTCTTCCCAGAAAAATTTGTCTTCCCGAAAAAAGAAGAGTTCCTCTCCTGAAGCTAATGACTTGTCTTCATACAAAGTTGACTCTGAATAATAAGTTTTCTCTTTCCCCCCGCAAGCGGGTTTTTTCCCTAGGGCTGATTATCCTGGGGATTTTTTGTCAATGTCGGGTTCCGTCTCTTTATCTGGAACAGGTTCCTTCCCAGATTACCACCATGGAGGGCTATGCCTCTCTGGTGATTAAAGATGAAAACCATCTTTCCCGGAGTAAAGTTTCCTTTTTTGTTCTGTTGCCTGACCGGGCTCGTTTAGATATTGCCGATCCTCTTGGCCGCACCAGGGCGCAGATTTTATTTTTGTCTCCGCGGGCTTATTTAGTATTACCGGGGAAGAAAGTTTATTGGGAAGGCCGGGAAGAGGAGTTGTTTGCCAATTTCTTTGGCCTTACTTTTACCTGGCGAGAATGGAACAATTTATTGATCAATCAAGAGGCTCTGGCTGCCGATTGGCAGGTTGCCCGAGATGCGGCGGGTCGTATTCGGCAAGGAAGCCGGGAAAACCTGACTTTTGAGATCCAAAACTATGCCCAGCAAACGGCGGTGGTAACCGAGTTAAAGATTTCTTTTCCTCGCGGAGAAGTGCGGTGGAGACTGACTAAAATATTATTCAATCATCCTTCCCGGGAGGGTATCTTTTCTTTGGACTTCATGAATCGTTATCAACGCCAGAACTGGGCCGAGATGGAAGAATTTCTCAAATGAAGATATTTGCTTTAGCTAAAATAAATTTAGGGCTGGAAGTAATTAGACGGCGCGATGATGGCTACCACGAACTTAGGACTTTATTCCAAAGCCTTTCCTTGGCGGATGAACTCGAGTTTTTTCCTCGAAATGACGACCTAATTAGGCTATCTGGCAACAAAAAATCAGTTTCATGGGGAAATGACAACTTAATTTATCAAGCCGCTCTAGCCCTAAAAAGAGCGAAACCAGGGACCTATGGAGTGGAAATTAAAGTTAGAAAAAACATCCCTCCCGGGTATGGGCTGGGTGGGGGGAGCAGTAATGCGGCGGTCACTCTCCTGTTTCTAAATCAGCTGTGGAATTTAGGATTGGCTCCAGGCGAGCTGGTCGAAATAGGGCGCCAATTAGGAGCGGATGTCCCCTTTTTTTTTCATGGAGGGTTTTGTTTAGGGGAGGGCCGGGGAGACCTAATCCAGCCCCAGCCAGAAAAGTGGAAATGGGCGGTTTTGGTAGTGTTGCCACCCTTTTCTTTGTCTACTCGTTGGGTCTTCCAGCAAGCGAGGCTTTCCTTGACTTCAAAACCTAAAGTGAGTAAAATTAATCAGTTTTTAAAGAGCGGTTGTTTGGCGGCTTTAGAGAACGAGTTGGAAGAAGTAGTATTTTCCCGGTTTCCTCGGTTAAGAGAGATAAAAGAAGCGCTAAAAGATCAGAAAGCAGAATTGTCCTTGATGAGCGGAAGTGGATCAGCTCTCTACGGCCTCTTTGCTACTAGCCAACAGGCCGAGGAAGCAGGACGAGAGATTTCTCGTCTCTTCCCGGAAGTTGAGTTCCGGGTGTGTCAAACGGTGAAGCGCTCTCAATATTGGACAACTATTGGTGTTGGGGTGTAGCCAAGCGGTAAGGCAGCGGACTTTGGATCCGCCATTCGGGGGTTCGAATCCTCCCACCCCAGCCATTCATTCTTTTGGGAAAGAAAACTTATCCTCCTAAAGAAGGAGCGACGATGCGGAAACAAGATTTAAAGATTTTTGCCGGATCTTCAAATCGCCCATTAGCCCAGAAAATCGCTCACTATTTGGGTTTGGAGTTAGGCCGGTGTGTGCTGGAGCGCTTTAGCGATGGCGAGATTCATTTTTATATTGATGAGAACGTTCGAGGAGAAGATGTCTTTATCATTCAGTCGGGTTCCTACGAGGCTAATTTTCACCTCATGGAACTTTTCTTGATGATTGATGCTTTCAAAAGAGCCTCGGCGGAAAGAATTACCGCCGTTATCCCTTACTATTGCTATGCGCGACAGGATTGGAAAGATAGGCCTCGTGTGCCAATTTCGGCTCGCTTAGTAGCTGATCTTTTGGAAAAAGCAGGGGCTAACCGTGTTTTAACCATGGACTTACATTCGCCCCAAATCCAAGGGTTTTTTTCAATTCCAGTAGATAATTTAATGGCGGCTCCGGTCTTAGCCAATTACATCAACAGCCTCAACCTGAAAAAGCTAACCATTGTTTCCCCTGATGCAGGGGGAGTCGGCCGAGCACGATGGTTTGCTAAGAAAATGAAAGCATCTCTGGCCATCATTGATAAACGTCGTCCTGCCCCTAATATTGCTGAGGTCCTGCATGTTATTGGGCAGGTCAAAGAAAGAGATGTAGTTATTCTTGATGATATGGTTGACACGGCCGGTACTTTGGTTCTTAGCGTGGAAGCCTTACGCAAGGAAGGCGCCAACCGGATTTTAGCCGCCTGTACCCATCCGGTTTTATCAGGTCAAGCCCTCCAGCGGATCCAGGACTCCCCATTGGAAGAATTGATTGTGACCAACACAATTGAAATGAGAGAGGAAGCTAAAACCATGGATAAAATCACGGTTCTTTCCGTAGCCGAGCTGTTCGGAGAGGCGGTGCGGCGGATCCATGAGGGTCAATCAGTAAGCAGTTTGTTTATTTAAGGAGGCCGATAATGGCAATTCAGATTAAAGCTGAGCGAAGAGAAAAAAGAGGGAAAGGGCCTGCCCGGCAATTGAGACGGGAAGGGATGATCCCCGCGGTTTTATATGGCCCAGATGTTTCAGAAGTAACCTTGGCGATCAGGAAAAAAGACGTCAATCGTATTCTTAGACAGGGAGAAAATGTGATTTTCAAGCTCAATGACAATGAAAAGACGTGGGATGTGATGGTTAAAGAAGTTCAAGCTGATCCGGTGACTGATGAATTATACCATGTGGACCTGATCCAAGTGGCAATGAACAAACCCATCCGGGTTTTTGTGCCGATTAATCCGGTTGGAGATCCAGTTGGAGTAAAGTCTGAGGGTGGAATAGCCGATTGGATGACAAGAGAGGTGGAGATTGAATGCTTGCCCAAAAATATTCCCGAAGCAATTGAGGTGGACATCAGCGCTTTACATGTAAATCAATCCTTGCGGGTGGAAGATTTAACTCCGCCAGAGGGAGTTAGAATAGTTACTGATTCGGAAACGGTGTTGGTGGTCATCGAATCGCCAGTGGAAGAAGAAGTGGCGGTTACCGAGGAGGAAGAAGTAATTGGAGTGGAGGAAGAACCAGAGGTCATTGGACAAGAGGAAGGGTCGAGAAAAGAGGGAGAATCCGAGGAAACAGAGTAAAGTGTGGGCCATTGTCGGATTGGGCAATCCAGGTCGAGACTATGCCCGAACGAGGCATAATGCTGGATTTTTATTAGTGAGACTTTTAGCCCGGCAGTGGGAAATTAGGTTAAAAAAGCATCGGTTTAAGGCCAAAATAGGTGAAGGATTTAAAGGAGAGCAAGCGGTTATCTTGATGCTGCCGCAGACGTGGATGAACAATTCTGGGTTAGCGGTCAAGGAATTGGTTCAGCATCGAGACTTAACGTTGAACCAGCTCTTGGTTGTCTATGACGATTTAGATATTGTCTTAGGCGAAATTCGGGTTCGACCGGAAGGAAGCTCGGGTGGTCACCGGGGAGTGGAGTCGATCATTAAGGAGATTGGCGACACTCGATTTCCCCGAGTGAGGTTAGGCATTGGGCCTTTACCGGTCGGGGCCGATGCGGCGGAATATGTGTTAGCCCCCTTTACCGAAGATGAATTCAAAATAATGAAGGAAAGCTTGGCTAAAGCGGCTCAAGCCGTGGAATTGATTCTGGAAGGAAAAATTGATGAAGCTATGAGTCGCTTTAATCAGAAAATTAAGCTACAATAGAAAAGCCAATAAAAATTTAGATGCTCCTTGTTCTTCCTTTTTTAAGGAAGAGCTGGCAGCCATAAGGAGGTCAAATGAGATTATACGAAACAGCCTTTTTAATTGCCCCTAATCTTCCCGAGGAAGAAATGGACACCCTCATTCAGGCAATGGCCGATGTGGTCAAAGCCAAAAATGGTCGGCTGATCCGGGAAGATAGATGGGGAAAAAGAAAATTAGCTTATCCCATTAAGAAGTTTGGTGAGGCGTACTATGTTTTCTTGTTATACGAGGGGAACCCAGATATTCCAGCTGAGTTAGAGCGACAATTCAAGCAAAAAGATGCGGTTATTCGGTTTTTGACCATTAAGCAAGATCAGCGGGAGAATGTCCGGTGGCCAAAGAAAACCAAAGCTATACCAGTTACTCCCCTTGTTGAGGAAGGGGAAGAGAAAGCTGAAGCGCCAGTTGCGTCTTCTTCAGAGAAAAAGGAGGAGGAAAACAATGAGTAGAGAATCTCGATCATCGGATAGACCAACCTATCGTCGGTTTTTTACTCCCAAGAAAAAAGTTTGCCGTTTTTGTGAGTTGAATGTTCGAGATATTGATTACAAAAATGTTGAGTTATTAAGAAAGTACACGCCCGAACGAGGCAAAATTGCTCCGCGGCGGTTAACAGGAACTTGTTCCTATCACCAGCGGCGATTATCTCGAGCGGTAAAAAGGGCTCGCATCCTCGGGTTATTGCCATTTGTGGCCGACTGATCCTCAATGGAAAAGGTGGTGAATCATGAAAGTCATGCTTAGGGAAAATATTGATAGTTTGGGCAAAAGAGGCGAAGTTGTGGAAGTTGCTCCCGGGTACGCCCGGAATTATCTGCTTCCTCGTGGTCTGGCAGTGGCGGTTACTTCCACCAACTTGAAGATGATTGAAATGCAGCAGAGAAAGCTCCGCAAGCAGTTAGAGAAAGAGATGTCTTCCTTTAAGGAACTAGCCCAAAAATTAAGCCAAGTCTCTTTGACTTTTTATCGTAAAGCCAGTGACAAGGACCACCTATTTGGCTCGGTGAGTGTCAATGACCTTAAGGAGGCCTTGGAAGAGCAAGGCTTTGTAGTCGACAAGAAGAAGATTCTTCTCTCTGAGCCGATAAAAAGCTTGGGCTCCTTTAAGGTTCCCATCAAAGTTTTTCAGGAAGAGAAAGCCGAAATAGAAGTCCAAGTGCTCCCGGAAGAAGCGGGGTCTACCGCCGACGAGAAAGCCCCCGCGGAGGCCGCGGATACTACGATTGCCGAGGAGAAGATCGAAACCTCCGAATCTTCAGAAGAAGAACCTCCTAGTCAATCGTAGCTTTTGGGGCTTGAGGAAACAATGGAACTTGATTGGTTGTTTTTGAAAAAGACTCCACCCCATAGCTTGGAGGCGGAAAAGACCGTCTTAGGGGGAATTCTTCTTAATAATAAGAATCTTAATGTTGTGCTAGCGTTAATCAGCCCTGAAGATTTTTACAAAGAAGCCCACCGGATTATTCTGAAGAAGATAATTACCTTGGTCGATAAAGGAGTGCCAGTTGACTTAGTAACTATCAACGAGGAATTACAGAAAGCAGGGTTGTTGGAAGAAGTCGGGGGAACCAGTTATATTTCTTCCCTTCTTGATGGTGTGCCCCAAAGCTTGAATGTTGAATATTACGCCCAGATTATCCGGGAAAAAGCCCTGTTAAGGCGATTGATTATGTCTTCGGCTAAAATTATCTCGGCTAGCTATGATCAAAAAGAGGATGCCGAAGTATTATTGGCCGAGGCCCAGTCGGCTATTATCGAGGTAGCAGAACAACGAATCAAACCAGGTTTTATTAAAGTGGGAGATTTGACCTCCCAGATGCTGGCCTCCATTAAAGCTTTGAGGGATCGAAAAGAAGTCGTCACCGGCATCCCGACTGGGTTCCGGGACTTGGATTCTTTGACTTCTGGTCTTCACCAAGCGGAGTTAATCATCGTTGCTGCCCGCCCCTCGATGGGAAAAACCGCCTTTTGTTTAAATATTGCTCAACACGTCGGAGTTAGGACCGATTACAGTATCGGCTTTTTTACCCTGGAGATGTCCAAAGAACAGCTTTATTTGCGGCTCTTGTGTTCAGAAGCCCAGGTTGATCTCAGTAAAGTGCGCAAGGGATTTATCAGTGATTTGGAGTTTAGTCGGTTAAAGTTAGCAGCAGAAGTTCTCTCCCAAGCCAAGATTTATGTGGACGAAACACCGGCTTTGACAGTAATGGAGATGAAGGCTAAAGCCCGGCGCTTGGGGATGGAACAAAATCTAGACCTTCTCTTTGTCGATTATATTCAGTTAATGCGGACGACCGCCCGCTTTGAGAATCGCAACCAGGAGATATCTTTTATTTCCCGTTCCCTCAAAGAATTGGCCAAGGAGCTTCAGATTCCAGTCGTGGGCATTTCTCAGCTAAGTCGAGCTCCCGAGAAAGGGCGCTCGCGGCCCATCCCTCAGCTTTCTGACCTGAGGGAATCAGGCGCCATTGAACAGGATGCAGATGTGGTTATTTTAATCTACCGGCCCGAATATTATTTTCCCGAGGATGAAAAGTTAAAGGGAATTGCCGAAGTCAACGTGGCTAAGCAACGCAATGGTCCAGTAGGGAAGGTCTCGATGGCTTTTGTTCGGGAGTACGCCCGTTTTGTTGACCTTGATTTTACCGAATTCCAAGAGCGGGTTGAGGAAGCTTAATGGATTTAAATAAAAGCTGGCCAGCTCCCTTTTTATTCTTTTGGGAAAATTTAGGAGAGCTAGGTCTACTGACCTGGAAAACTTTAAAAAATGTTTTCCGCCGCCCTTGGGAAAAAAACATTTTTCTTCAACAACTCGAGGAAGTGGGGGTTCGTTCTCTACTAGTGGTTTCTTTAACCGCAGCTTTTGGCGGGTTGGTGTTTGGTTTGCAGACTTATATTGGTTTCCATCGCTACGTTGGCCAGGGATCGGAGGCCTACGGAGGACCGATCATCTCCCTCGGGCTCTCCAAAGAGTTGATCCCTATTTTAGTGGGACTGATGGTGGCTGGCCGAGTGGGGTCGGCCATGACCGCCGAGATCGGGACGATGAAAATAACTGAGCAGATTGATGCCCTCTTTAGCCTGGGGGCGGATCCCAATAAATATCTCGTTGTTCCCCGGACAGTAGCGGCGTTTTTCATGCTTCCTTGCTTAACCTTGTATGGGGATCTTATTGGTATAGTCGGGGGTTTTTTTTATAATATCGTCATTATGGGGGTTAATAGTTCGATTTATCTCAAAAATACACTTTTATATTTTGAGCTGTGGGACTTGATTACTGGCTTAATCAAGGCGGCTATTTTTGGCTTGGTTATTGCGTTAGTAGGTTGTTGGCAGGGGCTGAAAGCTGAAGGAGGAGCTGCTGGGGTGGGGCGAGCCACGACAAGATCAGTGGTGATTTCGAGCATTGTTATTTTGATTCTTAATTTCTTTTTGAGTAAAACCTTACCTGCTTCATTGAGTCGATGATTAGCTTTGTAGATGTTCATAAAAGTTTTCGGGATAATCATGTTTTGAGAGGTGTCTTTCTGGATATTGAAAAGGGAGAAACAAGAGTAATCTGTGGGCAGAGTGGTTCGGGCAAAAGTGTTTTAATTAAGAATCTCATTGGCTTGATGAAACCGGATAAAGGGCAGATTTTTGTTGATGGCTTGGAGGTGACATCTCTTTCTGAAGAGGCTCTTTTCCAGGTGCGTCGCAAATTTGGCCTTCTTTTTCAAAATGCCGCCCTTTTTGATTCGTTAACCGTGGCGGAAAATGTAAGTTTTGGGCTGGAGCGTTACACCGACTTTTCCCCAGGGGAAATTAGGCGCCGGGTAACTGAATCCTTGGAAATGGTGGGGTTAAGGGGGGTAGAAAATCTCATGCCTCACGAGTTAAGTGGAGGCATGAAAAAAAGAGTTGGTTTAGCGCGAGCAATTGCCTATCGTCCGGAAATTATTCTCTATGATGAACCTTCCACCGGGATTGATCCGATTCGAGCAGATGCGATTAATGATTTAATTATAGCCATGAAAAAAGAAATGGGGGTAACCTCTATTGTCATTACCCATGATATGATATCGGCCTACAAAGTCGCCGATCGGATTTCCATGCTTTACCAAGGGAAAATTATTGAGACAGGCACTCCCGGGAAGATAAAGAAGTCTTCCAATCCAGTGGTCCAACAATTTATTACAGGGAGTGCTGTTGGCCCGATAAAGGAGTTTTGACCGCTAGAACTGAGAGTTATAAGCTAATAAGCTAAGTAATAGAGGGTGAAAATGAGCAGAGAAATAAAAGTTGGCCTTTTTGTCAGCCTGGCCTTATTGATTTTGATTATTTTTATTTTCGCGGTTGGGGATTTGAGCGACTATTTTCGCCCCAAAGGGTACCCCCTTTATGTTTACTTTGACTCGGCGGCCGGGTTGGAGAAAAAAACCCTGGTTCGGTTGGCCGGGGTAAAAATTGGTCGAGTTGAAGATATTCGGCTGAAAAAGAGCCAGGCCGAAATTCTTCTTTTGATTGATAAAAAAGTGCAGGTTAGCCGCGATTCGGTAGCCACCCTAGCTGCCTTGGGCCTTTTGGGAGAAAAATATATCGAGATATTGCCAGGAAAATCTGCTGAATATTGTCAACCGGGTGACACTTTGCAAGGGCTCACTCCAGTCAGCCTGGATCGGATTGGTGGGCAACTTCTTAGCGTCGGAGAAGAGATAAGAAAAGCGGGGGAGTTGCTCCAAGAGCTAATCGGTGGAGAGGAGACAAAGTCAAGTTTACGACAATCGTTTGAAAATATAGCCACTTTTACGGCCGAACTAAAAGATTTTTGGCATCAAAACCAAAAATCGCTGGAGATGACGGTCAACCAGTCGTCCCAACTGACCGCATCTTTAACTCGAGATCTGGAACAACTAACCCAAAATATAGACGAAACTGTGCGCCTGCTAAGAGAAGTAATTAGTGAAAATCGTGGTGATATTAAGGAACGTTTGGCCGAAATGAAATCTTTAATAGAGGAAATGGAAAAGCTGCTTCGCGAAATCAACCAAAGCTGGCAAAAGGTGAACGAAGGACAGGGGTCATTGGGGAAATTACTCCATGACCCTGGCCTTTACGATGAGGCCGAAGCCACGGTCACTCAAAGTCGCCTCATCGGCGAAAAAATTAATTCCATCCAATTCAGACCGAATTTCAGTTACCACTACCTGGGCGAATCAGGTCAAGGACGAGGAGTGGCTTCTTTCGAGTTGAGCCTGGGTTCGCCGTCGTTCCTGCTGGCCCAAATTGTCCGCGACCCTTGGCAGGAGAAGTTTGTTTATTCTTTGCAGGGAGGGAGGCGTTTCGGACCGTTGGCGCCCCGAGTGGGACTGATTGAATCCAGATTTGGGATTGGCTTGGATTATTATGCTTGGCAAAGAAGGGCGATTTTCCGCCTGGAAGCTTTTGATTTTAACCGCCAACCTCGTCCTCGCTGGCGAGTGTGGGGTGAACTCTGGCCTTTTTCTCGTTTTTATTTGATAATGGGAATCGAAGATTTTACCCTGGCTCCCCGTCGCGAGCTGTTTTTTGGAGTTGGGGTCGGGCTTTAGGATGAAGCCTAAGGTAAGTTTTATTTGTCAGAACTGTGGCTTCCAAACTCCCAAATGGATGGGACGGTGCCCAAGCTGTGGAGAATGGAACACCTTAATCGAGGAGATTGTTGAAGAAATTCCTTCCCCCGGACTAACCCTTTCCTCCGGGGCTCCCCTTCTTTATGAAGACATCAAGGAGATTGCTAAACAGAGGATTAAAACCAATATCCATGATTTTAATCAAGTCCTCGGAGGAGGTGTTGTCCAGGGGTCTTTAATCCTCATCGGCGGAGAACCGGGGATAGGCAAGTCAACTTTAATGCTTCAGGTGAGTCGTGATTTAGCTTCTCAAAAAAAAAGAGTTCTTTACGTTTCCGGGGAAGAATCGCTGGAACAGATTAAACTCCGTGGCGAAAGATTGGGCTTAGCCAAAGAAAAGATCTATTTCTTAGCCGAAACTATCTTGGAGCGCATCCTGCAAGCTGCCGAGCAGTTGTCTCCAGAGGTATTAATCATTGACTCGGTCCAAACGGTTTATTCCAGTCAATTAACATCTAGCCCGGGCACAATTAGTCAAGTTCGCGAAGTGACTAACCGGGTTTTCCGGTTAGCTAAAGCTCGGGAGATGGCTACTTTTCTTATTGGTCATATCACCAAGGAGGGGTCGTTAGCTGGACCCAAATCGTTGGAGCATATTGTTGATGTGGTGCTGAGTTTCGAGGGAGAAAGAGATCATAGCTATCGCGTCCTTCGAGCTTTAAAAAATAGATTTGGGCCGGTTTCGGAATTGGCAATTTTTGAAATGAGCGAGGAAGGCTTGACCAGCGTGGCCAATCCATCGGCCTTTTTCTTGCGGGAGCGACCCACTAAAGAACCCGGTAGTGTAGTGGTCTGTACTATGAAGGGAACTCGTCCTTTTCTAGCCGAGATTCAAGCTTTGGTTTCTTCTTCTTTATTTATGGGAAATCCCCGGCGGATGACGGTAGGATTGGATCGCTTTCGAGCCGCGATGCTGATGGCCATCGCCGAAAAAAAATTGGGGTATTCCTTGGCCGGAGAAGATATTTATCTCAATGTGGCCGGCGGTCTGGAAATTGAAGAACCCGCCGCTGATGTGGGAATTATTTTAGCCCTTATTTCTTCGGTGAAAAATCGAGCTCTTCCTCCCGAAGTGGCTGTTTTTGGCGAGATTGGGTTAAGCGGGGAAATCCGCTCGGTGACGCAGCCCTTTCTGCGGGCAAAGGAAGCGGCCTCGATGGGGTTTCGCACCGTGGTGTTGCCCCAAGGGAATAAAGACCGGGTGGAGAAAGACGGGCTAAAAGGCGTGGAGGTGGTGGGGGTTGCCAATGTGCAGCAGTTAATTGGCTTGTTTTTTTGATTTTTATATAATATTAACAAGTTTATTAAATTATAAATTTTAATACAGGATAATAATTATGGGCATTTTTCTTTTAAGACTTGTGGTTATAGCCTTAATGAGCGTAGCGGGCTACTTTTTTTCTCCTTTTCGTTTGCAACCTTACTTTGGGGCGGGGGTTGGGTTTATCCTGGCTGTTGTGATTATTTTTTTAGAAACAAAAATTCGTCAGAATCAGTTTAAGGTTATTTGGGGTTCAACCGTAGGAACCATTGGAGGAGTAGTTTTGGGCTGGCTACTAGGGCTTATCTACCAATATGTAGCCCAAGATTCAGGAACCCAGTTGTTTATCCGGGCCTTCTTCCTGCTCATTATGCCTTATATTGGTTTTTTGGTGGGCTCAAGGAAGTATGAGTGGCTTGATCCAGCTTATGTGGCGGGATTGTTCAAAGAGAAAAGCGAGGGGCGGAGTTTTAAACTGTTGGATACAAGCGTGATTATTGATGGCCGTATTGCAGATATTTGTAATACTTCTTTTATCGAAGGAACATTAATTGTGCCTCAGTTCATCCTTAAGGAATTACAAAGCATTGCCGATTCTGCTGATCCCATTAAACGCCAACGAGGCCGGCGGGGATTAGATGTGCTTGACCAACTCCAGCGGTCTTCCCAAATCAAAGTCCAGATTATTGATTATGATTTTCCTGATATCCAGGATGTTGACTCCAAGTTAATCGAATTAGCTAAACACATGGATGCCAAGATCATTACTAATGATTTTAATTTAAATAAAGTTGCTCAGCTCCAAGGCATCCCGGTCATGAATATCAACGAGTTAGCCAATGCTTTAAAGCCAACGGTCTTACCTGGAGAAACCATCAGAGTTTACATCTTGAAGGAGGGCAAGGAAAAAGATCAAGGGGTAGCTTATTTAGATGATGGCACGATGGTGGTGGTGGATAATTCCCGGAAGATGATTGGCCAAACAGTAGACATAACGGTGACTTCCGTGTTGCAAACCACGGTGGGCAAGATGATCTTTGGGCGCTATAATGAAAACAGCAAGTGAAGAGAAAGTTGGCGCAATCATTGTGGCGGCGGGGGAAGGGAAACGCTTTGGAGGCCGGAAACAGTTTTGCTCCCTCAAGGGTCGTCCGCTCTTGCATTGGACGCTGGATAAATTTGAAAATCATCCTGAGGTAACGGATATAATCCTAGTGCTCCCCCCAAATGAGAGAAGGCCCCTTCTTTTCGAGAACTGGTCCAAGCTCCGGGCCATCGTCCCGGGGGGCCCTACCCGCCTGAGCTCGGTTCAAGCTGGGTTTCAAGCTTTAAGCTCCCAGCCTACCGGGATAGTTCTTGTCCACGATGGTGTGCGTCCTGGTCTTTCTCCTTCTTTAATTTCTCGCATCATCAACCAAGCCCGCCGAGAAGGGGCAGCTCTCCCTGTCTGGCCAATCGAGGAGACGGTAAAGGAGGTAGCCCACGAGCGAGTCTGCCGGACAATTGATCGATCTAACCTTTATGTTGCCCAAACTCCCCAGGGCTTTTCTTATTCTTTGTTAGCCAAGGCGCTGGCTTGGGCCCAAGAGCATCAAGTGGAGGCGACGGATGAGGCCAGCTTAATCGAACAGATAGGGGGGACGGTGACCACGGTGAGAGGCGAACGGCGGAATATAAAAATTACCACGGCGGAAGATTTAATCATTATGGAGGCTTTCCTTGGAGATGAGAATCGGACTAGGCTATGACCTGCATCGCCTTCAAGAGGGGCGGGAACTGTGGTTAGGGGGAGTCAAGATTCCCTTTGAGGCGGGGCTTCTCGGCCATTCCGATGGGGATTGTTTGCTTCATGCTTTAATCGATGCCTTATTAGGGGCTCTTGGCGAAGGAGATATTGGCCAACATTTCCCCAATGATGACCCTCGCTGGGCAGGAGTGTCAAGCGTAAAATTGTTAGAGGAGATTCTAGCTCTTTTCCAGGAACGCCACGGTAAAATAATTAATATTGATGCCGTGATTATTGCCGAGCGTCCCCGACTCCAGCCTTATTTCCCTCAGCTTAAGCTTAAATTGGCGGGCTTGCTGGGAATTCCCCCTCAGCGGCTCAATTTGAAAGCCAAGACTAGTGAAGGCTTGGGTTTAATCGGCGGCGGGCAGGCCATGGCTGCCTGGGTGATTGCTTTGGTCGAGCTTCCCAATAAGTGAAGTTATTACCAGCCCTGTCTTGTTGATGATTCATTACCGCTCTTGGTTCTGGCTATTACATTAAATGAGGCAAGGGAGCAGTGGTTCGGGCCAAGTAGTTGGCGATAATTTCAAACCCCGCCTTTTTGCCGACTGTCATGAGCTCCACTGAGTTGGTTGAAGTCATGAGGTTGAAAAGTAAAAAGCTAAGAATGACCGCCACTAAAACGATGATAATTTTTACTTTAAAATTCATTGTTGTCTCCTTGTTATCATTTTGGTTTCTAATTGTTTAGACGAACGGTAGAGAAAAAAGGTTGCGTCAGGGCGAAAAACAACTGTGGATCGTCGAAAGTAAAGGGGTAGATGGCCTCATTTTCTTTTTAGGTTTCCCTAGGCATCTTAACGGGGCTCTTTCTTGTTGGTTATAAAAGCGAGGTCTAGAGGGAAGGTCCTCTCCTTGTTGACCAGATTTGTCTAGTGGAGTTGGTTTCCTTTTACTTGGATACTAGGTCTTAACTTGATAGAAAAGGTGGCTTGACTCAGGCGAAATGTGCGTTTAAGATGATGGAGGAATGAATAAGATGAGTAAAGTGCGAGTGAGATTTGCCCCTTCGCCGACAGGATATCTCCATGTGGGTAATGCCCGGACTGCTCTTTTTAACTGGCTGTTTGCGCGCCAAAAGAAGGGAGTTTTTATCTTGCGGGTGGAAGATACCGATATCGAAAGATCCCGACCTGAGTATTACGAGCGTCTCCTGTCGGATTTGCGATGGCTTGGTCTGGACTGGGATGAAGGACCTGACGTTGGCGGTGCCTATGGCCCCTATCTTCAATCCCAACGGATGGACCTTTATCATCGTTATGGTCAACAACTTCTGGCGGAGAGAAAAGCTTACTATTGCTTTTGTTCGCCCGAGGAATTGGAAATAGCCCGGCAAGGGGCGTTAGCAGCAGGAAAGATGCCCATCTATTCAGGCCGCTGCCGAAATATTTCTCCCGAAGAAGCAGCCGCTCGAGTAGCTCGAGGGGAGAAAGCGGCTGTGCGGCTTCGCACCCCAAACCAGGGAGAAATTGTGTTTAATGATCTTGTCCGGGGAAATCTTTGTTTCCAGTTGGAGGTTATCGGTGATCCCATTCTGATTCGTTCCAATGGGATGCCAGCTTATAATTACGCGGTGGTCATAGATGATCATTTAATGGCCGTTACCCATGTTATAAGGGGAGAAGATCATATCTCCAACACCCCGCGCCAAATCCTGGTTTATCAAGCCTTAGGGTGGGAAGCCCCTCAGTTTGCCCACTTGGCCATGGTTATGGGAGAGGATAATACCCGCCTAAGCAAGCGCCACGGGGCAACCTCAGTCGATCAATTTGCCCAAGATGGATTTCTTCCCGAGGCTTTATTTAATTATCTAGCCTTGCTTGGCTGGTCTCCGCCGGAAGGCCAGGAAGTTCTGGAGCCGGAAGAGTTAGTCAAGCTGTTTGATTTAACCCGGGTAAGTCGTTCAGCAGCAATTTTTGATTACCAAAAGCTCTATTGGCTCAACCGACAGCATTTGAAGAGATTATCTTCTCGAGAAAAACTGGAAAAAGCCCTTCCTTTCCTCCGGCAAGCTGGTTTGTTACCAGAGAAGTTAACCGCTGATCATCAGGCTTGGCTGGAAAGAGCTTTAGAAGCACTGGTGGAAGGAGTAGATAAGTTGTCTGACTTGGCGGCCCAGTTTGAATTGTTTTTTACTTTCCGACTCGACCAAATGGATGAGGAGGCGCAGGCGATTCTGAAAGAGGAATCCGCCAAGAAGGTGATTCAGGCGTTGGGGGAGGAGATTGATCAGCAAGGTCGGTTAAATTTTAATGATTTTGCCGCTATCGTTCAGCGAGTACGCCAAAAAACAGGGCTTAAAGGAAGAGCTTTATTTCATCCAATCCGAGTGGCCTTGACCGGCCAAACCTCAGGCTTGGAACTGGATAAATTCATCCCCTTGATCGAGGAAGGAGCCACTTTGTCTTGGCCGCGACCAATGCTTTCTTGTCAAGCTCGATTGAACCTTGCCCAGGAGTGGTTAAGGTAACTAGGCGACCAGGAAGACTTGGCCTGAGAAATATAGCTGGCCTTGTGCTCGTCCCGAAGCCGGCTGCAAGGAAAGTAGCAACCAGTGGAAACTCTTTATCGACTTAATCCTATTTTAGAGGCCTTAAGAGCTCAGCCACGTCAAGTGGTAAAAATCTTTATCCTCAAACAGACGCCGAATCGGCGGTTAAAACAGCTTTTTCGCTTGGCGCGGGAGAAAGATGTGCCGGTATCGCTGGTGCCCCGCGCTAAGCTAGATAGGCTTTATCCGCACCATCAGGGAGCCATCGCCTGGTTAAGTCCTTTACCCTACGCTGAGCTTGATGACCTCTTGGATAGCTCCGACTACCCTTTCTTTCTGGCTCTGGATAACATTGAAGACCCCCAGAATCTCGGGGCTATCCTGCGGAGTGCCGATGGCGGTGGAGTTGAGGCCGTCATTATTCCGGCTCGCCATACGGTGGGCTTGACTGGCAGTGTAGCCTCAGTTTCTGCCGGGGCCTGGGCGTCGGTGCCTCTCTGTCGGGTGAAAAACTTGGCTCGCACCCTGGCCGGGCTTAAGGAAAAAGGGGTCTGGATCATCGGGGCTGAGGCGAGAGCCGAGAAACTTTGGTATGAGTTTGATTATACCCAGCCCGTGGTTATTGTTTTGGGGTCTGAAGGGCAGGGTTTGCGCCCGGTGGTTCGCCAACAGTGTGATGAATTATTGTCGTTGCCGCTTGGAGGGCAAGTTTCTTCCTTGAATGTGGCCGCCACGGCGGCGGTGTTTATCTATGAAGTTGTCCGCCAGAGAGAGATGGAAAGGGGAGCTGGACGTAGGATAACTAGAGTATTGAATAAAAATCAATCAGAGTCCGTAACTAACAATAAGAACAAGGTAAATATTAAGGGAAAAGAATCAGAGCGAAAGCGAACTAACTATGAGAGCCATAGCCGAGAAGATAAGGCTTCCTTCCCCAGGCGAAAAGATGAGTAAGCAATCCGGAGAGTGGAATCAAGATTTGTCCGATGAAAAGGCAATCAGTCTGGTTAAAAGTGGCCACCGCGAAGCTTATCGAGTCATCGTTGAGCGCTACAAAAAAAGGGCTTATTATTTGGCTCTCAGTTGGGTCAAAAATCACCAGGATGCCCTTGATCTTTCCCAAGAGGCTTTTATTCACGCCTTTCGGAAATTGAAGAAATATGATGAGTCGCGACAATTTTTTCCTTGGTTCTACCAGTTATTACGCAACCTCTGTATTGATTTTTTACGGCGGCAGAAAAGGGTTAATTGTTCCTTGGTGGAATTTGTTTCCCTTAAAGAAGATCCACCGGCGCAGCGGGCCGAACTAAGCCGGGCTCTGTGGGCCGCCATCGATAAACTTTCGGGAGAACAGAGAGAAGTGATTATTTTGCGCTATTTCCAACAGTACTCTTACCAAGAAATAGCCGAGTTGACAAATATGCCGATAGGAACGGTTATGTCAACTTTATATTATGCTAAACAGAAGCTGAGGTTATGGCTGAAGGAAGCCTGGGGAAATTATTCTCCATCTAAAGGTGAGTCATGAGGCATCAACAGTATAAACAATTGATTTCGGCCTACTTCGATGGTGAGCTTAGTCCCGAGCAAAAATCTCAACTAGAAGAACATCTGAAACATTGCGCCGAATGTCGGGCTGAGTTTCAAGAAGCTCGGCAATTTGAATCTTTAATGGCTACTTTTTCCTTGCCTCAACCTTCAGAGGAGGTGTGGACAATGTACTGGTCTTCGATTTATAATCGTCTGGAGAGAAGGCTTGGTTGGATTTTCCTCTCTATTGGTGCCATTATTCTCCTTTTTTATGGTGCTTATAAGCTCGTGGAGGAGATTATTCACGACCCTTCTCTTCCCCTGGTGCTTAAGATGGGGATTTTATCCTTCTTGGGCGGGATGGTGGTTTTGTTAGTTTCCTTTTTGCGGGAAAAATTGTTTCTCCGCCAACGGGAAAGATATAAGGAGGTTGAACAATGATCGTGGTGACGACGGATTTCGTGCCGGGGAAAAAAATAGTTAAGACTTTGGGAATTGCTAAAGGCAATACCATCCGAGCCAGGCATATTGGCCACGATTTAGCGGCTTTTCTCCGCAATTTAGTGGGAGGCGAGATACGAGATTACACTAAGATGATGGCTGAATCGAGAGAACAGGCGATTGACCGGATGGTTGAAGATGCCCGTCAGATGGGAGCCAACGCCGTGGTCAATGTGCGTTTTACAACTTCGATGATTATGCAAATGGCTTCGGAAATCTTGGTTTATGGGACGGCTGTCATCGTGGAATAGACCCTCGCCGAAGGTGAGTGAAGGAGCTAGGGAATTATGAAGAAACTATTCTTAATTTTAATGCTGACCATTGCTTTTGTTGCTCTCTTTTTTATTGTCGTTCTGGGGCAACCCCGGGGAGAGAGAGAAAATAGTGGGCTATTGATTTATTTTCAAGGAGAACAAGTTGGGTTTGAAGATTTTAGTTGGCGCCAAGAGGGAGAAACTTATGTCTTGGAAGGAGAAGGGCGGTTAACTAAACCTATCCCCATGAGTATCGAGCGGTTAAGAATTGTTGTCGATTTGGCTTATATTCCCCAGCGCTTTGAATTCAAAGGCACCATCAGCGGAGTGGAGCAAGAAGTGGAGAGTGTCTTGAATGAAGGCGAGGTAACTAATCGCATTAAAGCAGCGGGGCAGGAGCAAACTCTGACTCACACAATAAAGCGTGATTCTTTTCTTCTGCCGAATCCCATTTTTGCTCCCTATGTAATTTTAGCCAAGAAATACCGTTGCCAACTCCCTAACCAGGAGAAACCTCAAGAGATTTCTATTTACGTGATTCCTCAAGTAGAAATTCAAGGGACCATCCAACCCGATGAGACCGATCCCTGTATCTTGATCATCCACTTGGGGCCGACCGAGATTCGCCTGACTACCAATCCCCAAGGAGAGTTAGTGTCTTTGTCGGTTCCTTCACAAAGGCTGGAGGTTGTCCGCCGTTAGAAAGAAGGGCCGGATTGGCCGCCAGTCACTATCGTCAGCGAAGAAGGCCCGAAGGAGGCTTCCCACCGAAAGAGGGGCTCATCCTCTGTTCAATCCTAATTCGGGATCAACCCAAGATGATTTTCTGCCCGGCTCATCTTGAGTGAGGGAGTAAGCTTGTTGAAAGATGAGTCGTTTCTTTTTTTGCTTTTGGAAATGATCCCCTTTCCCCTTCTTTGGCTTGACACTTGTTTCCTTTAGCCTTTAGAATAATCGGGTTAATGGAGGAAGTTAAGCTTGATGACTGAACAGGAGAAAACATTTTACCAGTTGGAAGAGTCTATCCTAGAATTGAAGCAGAGGATAGATCAACTGGAAGAAAGCGATGACCCGAAACGCCAAGATAAGATAAAACAGCTCCGTTCTCAGATTCGAGAGAAATGGGAAAAAATTAAACCCTTGTTAACGCCCGTCCACATCGTCCAAATTGCACGTCATCCCCTCCGTCCATATACCCTGGATTACTTAGGTGCTCTTACTTCTGATTTTATGGAGCTTCATGGTGATCGACGCGCTGGAGATGACCCGGCCATCGTGGCAGGCTTTGGGCGTTATCGCGGACAGTCGGTGGCCTTCATCGGGCATCAAAAAGGGCGGACAACCCGAGAAAGGATTGCCCGCAACTTCGGGCAGCCAAATCCCGAAGGGTATCGGAAAAGCTTACGTATCATGCAATTAGCGGAGAAATTCGATTTTCCGGTGGTTACCTTGATTGATACGCCCGGTGCTTACCCCGGAATTCAGGCTGAAGAAAGGGGACAAGCCGAAGCCATTGCCTACAATCTACGGGTGATTTCTCAATTGCGAGTACCGGTGGTCAATATTGTCATTGGCGAAGGGGGCAGCGGAGGCGCTTTGGCCATTGGAGTGGGTGATGTCATCATGATGTTGGAAAACTCCTTCTACTCAGTTATTTCTCCAGAAGGCTGTGCAGCCATTCTGTGGAAAGACCAATCAGCCGTGGCTCAAGCGGCGCAAAATTTACGCTTCTTAGCCCCTGATCTTCTCCGCTTGGGAATTGTCGACAAGATCATCCCTGAACCTCCGGGAGGGGCCCACATTGATTGGAAACAGACTTTTCGTCATGTTGACCAATATCTGAATCAGACCCTGAAACGCTTAAAACAAAAAGACAGAGACACTTTGCTGGAAGAGCGTTATCAGAAATTCCGCCAGATCGGTGTTTTTGAAGAAAGAAAAGAAAAATGACCCGAGCTGCTGGGATGAAAAAGAAGGTAACAGCCATCAAAGGGACCAAGGATATTCTTCCTCCCGAAACGAGGAAATGGCAATGGGTGGAAGAGCGGGCCCGGACTGTTTTTGAAAGGTATGGGTATCGCGAACTACGGGCTCCGGTGTTTGAGGCGACCGAGCTTTTTGAGAAAGGCACCGGAGAAAGTTCTGATATCGTTCTTAAAGAAATGTATACTTTTACGGATAAAGGAGGCCGGTCTCTTACTCTTCGTCCCGAATATACTCCTTCGGTTGTCCGGGCTATCATCGACCATCGCCTTTACCTCCAGCCCCGTCCCCTACGCTTTTACTACATCGGCCCGATGTTTCGTTATGACAAGCCCCAAAAAGGTCGCTATCGGCAGTTTCACCAGATGGATATCGAAGTTTTTGACGAAAAAGACCCGGGGATTGATGCGGAGATCATTCAAATGGCCACGGTTCTTTTAAAACAAGTGGGCGTGGCGGATTACCAGATTTTAGTTAATTCAGTCGGCTGCCCACGCTGTCGACCGAGTTATATCCAGAAATTGAGAGAAGCTGCCCAAAAAGTCAGGGAGAAGCTCTGCCCTGATTGCCAACGCCGGATAGAAATTAATCCTTTAAGGTTATTTGATTGCAAAATAGAAACTTGCCAGGCTCTGGCCGCCAATTTTCCTAAGATTACAGATAATTTGGGAGAAGAATGCCAGCAGCATTTTATTCAGTTCCAGCATTATCTTCAGGTTTTGGGAATCTCTTATCGAGTTGAACCCCGGTTGGTACGAGGTTTAGATTATTATACTCGCACCACTTTTGAATTCGTCACCTCGGCTTTGGGGGCCCAAGATGCGATTTTGGGCGGTGGCCGCTATGATGAGATGATGAAGCAGTTTGGAGGGCCCGACTTGTGTGGTATAGGGCTTGCGGTCGGAGTTGAGCGTCTGCTGAGTTTGATCAAATTTCAACCTTCTAATCCAGAGTTTATCTATATTATTTATTTGAGCGAAGAAGGCAAGGAAGAAGCCATGAAATTAGCCGCCGAGCTGAGAAAAGAGGTTGATTGTCTACTGGAGTATAAGCCGAGAAGTCTTCGCAATCAACTAAGCCGGGCTAACAAGTTGGGAGCGACCTGGACCTTGATCATCGGGGAAGATGAATTGAAGACGGGTCGGTTCACCCTCAAACATATGGCCAGTGGTCACCAAGCCAGTTATTCTTCCGCCGCCCTGCTCGAGCACTTTAAGTCACGAGGAGATCAATGACGAAGGTTAGAGGCCCGATGATTCCGAGGAAAAGATGAGAGATCAAAGCCGTTGGAAGAGAACTAGTTATTGTGGTCAACTGAGAGGCGCCAATGAAGGCCAACAGGTAGTTCTAATGGGCTGGGTCTGCGGCCACCGCGACTTGGGAAATCTTCTCTTCGTGGATCTGAGAGACCGGGCCGGGATTGTTCAGTTAGTTTTTTCTTCAGAGGATCCTTCGCTGCTGGCCCAGGCCCGGAAGTTAGGCCTCGAAGATTGTGTGGGGGTGAAAGGTCGAGTCCGGCGGCGGGAAGCCCACTTGGTTAATCCTCAACTTTCTACGGGGGAGATAGAAGTCGTCGTAGCGGACTTAAAAGTTTTTAACCAGGCTCAAGTGCCTCCGTTTGTTGTTGTTGATCCGCCCAAAGCTTCGGAGGAATTGCGGTATCGCTACCGTTATCTGGATTTGAGACGGCCAAGCATGCAGCGTAATCTTCGTCTGCGGCATGAAGCAGCCTTGCGTATCCGGAATTTTTTTCATCGCCACGGTTTTCTGGAAATAGAAACGCCTTTTTTGACCAAGTCTACTCCCGAAGGGGCGCGAGATTATCTGGTGCCCAGTCGAATTTATAAGGGACGATTTTTTGCTCTCCCTCAGTCTCCTCAATTATTCAAGCAAATTCTGATGATAGCCGGAGTCGACCGCTATTTTCAAATTGTGAGATGTTTTCGTGACGAGGATCTGCGGGCAGATCGCCAGCCAGAGTTCACCCAAATTGACGTGGAGATGAGTTTTTTCCACCGTGAAGACCTTTTTTGTTTAATCGAAGAAATGCTAGCTGAAGTTATGGATATCATCGGGGTTAAACTGGAACTTCCTTTCCCCCGTTTGGCTTATCATCAGTGCCTCCAGGATTATGGAACAGATAAACCCGACTTAAGGATTAAATCGAAGCTCCAGGATTTAACTTCGGCTCGAGCGTTGCGGAGAGTTCGAATTTTGGAACAAGTCCTCGAGGCAGGCGGGCAAGCCGTAGGTCTGCTGGTCCCCGGGGGAAGAAGCTATTCCCGTGGGCAGCTGGATAAATTAGCCAAGAAAGTTCAGGAATGGGGGGGCAAGGGTCTCGTCTGGATCAAAAAGCACGAGGAGAAGGGCTGGAAAGCCTCCCTCCCCTTTTCTCCCGAAGATTGTCAAGAGCTCTGGAAAGAAACTAAAGCTGGTGAAGAAGACCTGCTTCTCTTGACGGTGGGAGAAGACAAGATGGTTCACAATATCATGGGGCGGCTCAGAGTTGAGTTGGGTTCTGAAGCTGTCGATTTAAAAAGCTCTTTTTCTTGTCTTTGGGTCACGGATTTTCCCTTGTTTGAATGGAGTGAGGAAGAAAAACGGCTGGTCTCGATGCATCATCCCTTTACCGCTCCTTACCAAGAAGACCTCGAATTATTGGATGAAACCCCCCTTCAGGTCCGGGCGCAAGCGTATGATTTAGTCTGTAATGGCTATGAAGTCGGAGGAGGATCGATTCGAATTCATGATCAACTTCTCCAACAGAAGATTTTTACCACCCTTGGCTTGACCCCGGAGGAAGTCCACCAAAAATTTGGCTTTTTTCTCGAAGCTCTTCGCTATGGGACTCCTCCTCATGGAGGCATTGCTCTGGGTTTTGATCGCTTGGTCATGCTCTTAGCGGGAGAAAATTCGATTCGGGAAGTGATTCCTTTTCCCAAGACAACCAGTTCCTTGTGTTTATTAACCGGAGCTCCGTCGCCGGTTAAACTACAACAGTTGACCGAATTGGGATTAATGGTTACCAAGGCGAAAGCTGAGGCAACCGATCAAGAGAGAAACTAAGGCCCAGAGGAGAGGGCAACCTTGATAGTTTGTAGCCGCCAATTAAGCATCGTTAATATCCTCGGAATTAGCTCCTTATTCGGCTTAGAATTTAAGGTCAAGAAGGGTAGGGTAAAATTAAGGAGAGATAATTTTGCTCCTGGCCACTTTGGGCCTGATTAGCTGGAGAAGGAGGAAAACTTGTTGGGAGACGGGGCCAGTCAAAGAATAGCTATGGCGAAAGGGGGATCAGGGTCTTAAACCCTAAGAATGAATAACAACAACCAAGAATAACCTTAAAAGGAGGTCTGGATGGGTAACAAGAAAGGGCGTGTTTTTTTCCGCGTAATGGCGTGGATTGGGTTAGGGTTAATCATTTTTAATTCCGCTCTCTTCAGCCAGGGATTAGAAT
>DQWD01000109.1 GCA_011042725.1 Candidatus Aminicenantota bacterium
CGGCCACAACACTCTTTTTAAATTTCAGGTCAACTTGAACGGCCATTTGAGCAAAAGAAGATTGTAAGTTAGTGGATCTTAAAGTCAAACTTTGGTTGGGAATAAACTCTAAATTGACTTCTCCTTGAAAAGGAAATTTATTCTTTCGCCTAAGAACAAGCTCATCTTTGAATTCAAGTCGAGAAGTTAATTTTCCTCGACGATAGTTAAACTCCCCCGTAACCGAAGAATTTACCGGCCACGGCAAACGAATAAATTTCATCAAGGGATCAAGCTTTAAATCCTTTACCCTGCCCTGCCAAGCATCTTCTGAAAATTCAACTCTAATCTGCTGCCACCCTTGGCTTAAAGAACGAAAACGAATATCAATTTCGCCTTTTTTTAAATTTTCGGTCCGAAAATTAAACCCAGCCTCGCCTAGAAGATCATCCCTGAACCATAGCTGTGGGGACTGCCCGCTACTTCTTAAAACCCACTCTTTACCGCTATAAGCAAGCTCCATCTCACCAGTTAAATCACCTTCTAACTGATAATCACGACCCAGAAAAGAAGTTAAAATTCGAGAAGAAACTTTAAAACTACCTTTGAAATCCATCTCCAAGGGAGAAAATTTATTAATTTTTCCTTCACCTTTAAAATATTCCTCTTTTCCCTGAAAAACCAACTTCCTAATCTCAGCTCGCTGACTACCTCCAACGATGGATAGATTCAAGGTTCCTTGAATTGGTCGAGAGAAACGACTAATTGAAATATCAGATAATCCCGTTTTCAGTTTAGCCGCAAATTCTCCTTGCTTTTGGTTAAAGAAAGCATTTAATTCTCGAAGAATAATCAAGCTATCTTCACCAGCCACGACCACTTTTCCTCCCTGAACCACTCCTTTCTCAATTGCCACGGGCAAGACGAGGGCTGAAGACTGATTCTCCTTCTTCAAATTCTGGAAGACTCGCCAAGGAACCCTAATTTCAGGCTGAGACAAAAAAATTGTTATGGGGCGTTCTCTTTTCAACAAGGCAGGATATGAGACTTTAATAATAATCCTCCGGGCCGAAAAAAAAGGCTCCAGAGAGTGTGTTCTCACTTCTTCCAATACTAAGGTGGGAGGAAAATAAGCAAGGCTCATCTTGAGATAGGAAAATCTTTTTTTAATTTGGTTCTGGACTTGTTGGAGAAAAAAATATTTTAAAATATTTAAACCAATAAAGATTACGGCTAAAACAAGAAGAGTAATTATCAATTTTCGCCAAGGTTTTTTCTTTCGCATATTTAGACTTTCCCAATTTTACCATTTTTCATGGAGAAGATAAAAAATCGCCGTGTTTCAATTAGTTGAATTGCCTTGATTATAGACGACCTAAGGTGGGAGAAAAAAAATTTTATTCTACCGAAAATAAAAGACTTCCTGCTTCCACTGAATCACCAGCTTGGGGGTCTAACCGAATTATTTTCCCTTTTTTTGGAGATTTAATAGCATTTTGCATCTTCATTGCTTCTAGAATAAGGACAGGTTGCCCCTCATTAACCAAATCTCCTTCTTTAATTAGAACTTTAACAATCTTTCCGGGCATGGAAGTAATCACGTCTTTTTTCGAGGTTGAAAATCTCCCCGATTCCAGAAGACGAGGAGAAGTTTCTTTTTTGAATTCTCGACATAATCCATTCAAATAAACTGTATATTTCCCTCGATCAAAGAGGACAATTACATCATAAATTCGACCATCAATCCAAAGTAACCATTCATTTTCTCTTATTTTTTCTCCTTTTACTCGATATTCACGACCATTGTAGGCAACTTTAAGGAAACCTTCTCTTTCCTCTTCAAGAGAAAGTTGATACTTCTGACCATTATTCCAGAGAGTGAGATTAATCATGACAGCCTCTTCGTGAACTGATTAAGTTTACCATAAAACTTCCACCGGCTCTGGAGAGAAAATTTTTCTCGGGCGGGCACCTTTCTTTCCTCTTTATAACTGGCAATTCCCGCCGCAATTAAGGCAATTTCTTCGGGTAGATTACCTTCTGGGGAAAGGAGAGTTGACTCAAATTGTCGGATAAAATGAGTATTATAATTTCCCTGAATAAATACCGGATGATTTAGAATTTTTCGAAAAAAAGGAATAGTTGTTTTTATCCCGCAAATCTGATACTCATCAACAACCCGCTTCATCCTAGCTATAGCTTCCTCCCGGATTATTCCCCAGGTAATCACTTTAGAAATAAGAGGATCATATTCGACCGGCACTTCAAATCCTTCATCCACACCTCTATCTTCTCTTACCCCTGGGCCTCCTCCAGCAGGCCGTAAGTGAGTGATTTTTCCCGGTGAGGGCAAGAAATCTTGGTCAGGGTCTTCAGCATAAATCCGGCACTGAATCGAATGCCCGTAAGGGCGAATATCTTCCTGGGACCAAGGGAATTTTTCGCCGGCAGCAATTTTTATCTGAGCTTTGACTAAATCGATACCCGTCACCATTTCTGTCACTGGATGTTCCACTTGAAGTCTGGTATTCATTTCTAGAAAATAAAAATTCTTTTGCTCATCAACGACAAATTCGACCGTTCCGGCGTTAGTATAACCCACTACCTGAGCAGCTCGAACAGCTGCTTCGCCCATTCTTTTCCTCGTTTCCTCATCAAGAAAAGGAGAGGGGGTCTCTTCTAACACTTTCTGAAATCTTCTTTGAATAGAGCACTCTCTTTCGCCAAGATAAATGGTCTGACCGTGATGATCAGCCAAGATTTGAATTTCGATATGGTGAGGATTATCTATGTATTTTTCAAGATAAACTGCGGGATCGCCAAAACTGGCCTTGGCTTCTGAGCAGGCAAGCCGATAGGCTGAAAGCAATTCATTTTTAGTGGTCACCAACCGCAATCCTTTTCCTCCTCCTCCGGCATCGGCTTTAAGCAACAAGGGATAGCCAATCTTCTGAACTTCTTGGTATAATTCCGCCTCATTCTGGATAGGGTGCAACGTACCGGGAATACACGGCACTCCGGCTTCGGTCATCATCTGCCGAGCCCGCGTCTTTTTTCCCATCATCTCCATCGACTGGGCAGAAGGGCCGATAAAAACTAATCCCTGACGCTTAACTTCTTTGGCAAAATCATGGTTTTCGGCCAGAAATCCATACCCCGGATGAATCGCTTCAGCTTGACAATCTTTGGCTACCTGAACGATTTTTTCGATATTTAAATAACTAGCTGAGGGTTCAGGCGGGCCAATAAAATACGCCTCCTCCGCTAAGCGGACGTGGAGGGCACAACGATCCACTTCAGAAAAAATAGCCACAGGTATAATGCCCATCTCTCGACAAGCCCGGATAATGCGGACCGCTATCTCTCCTCGATTAGCAATTAAAATTTTTTTAAACACTACTTTCTCTCTCTTTACCTATAAATTAGATACATAACTTAACCAAAAAATCAATCTTAAGGTGCATAATAAGACTTGGTATTTTTTTCTTCCTTCTATTGAGGCAATCAAGATCAAAGAGGAATGTTGCCGTGCTTTTTAGGTGGATTAGAGTCTCGTTTATTTTCTAACATTCTCAAAGCGGCGATAAGTTTAGGACGTGTAAATCTGGGTTTTATCACTTCATCTAGAAAACCCTTTTCACAAGCAATATAAGGATTGGCAAATTTCTCTCGAAATTCCCTCACCTTTTCCTGGTGGAGTTGGGCCAACGCTTCAGCCTTTTCCAATTCTCGTTTATAAACAATACTCACCGCCCCTTCCGGGCCCATGACGGCTATCTCCGCCGTGGGATAAGCATAATTAATGTCAGCTCGGATATGCTTGGAAGCCATCACACAGTAAGCTCCCCCGTAAGCCTTGCGCGTGATGATGGTAATTTTAGGAACAGTGGCTTCGGCAAAGGCATAAAGCAGCTTAGCTCCATGGCGAATGATTCCTCCATGTTCTTGAGCTACTCCGGGTAAAAAACCCGGAACATCTTCAAAAGTAATCAGAGGAATGTTGAAAGCATCACAAAACCGAACAAATCGAGCCCCTTTATCTGAAGCATTTATATCCAAGACACCGGCTAAGTGATCGGGCTGATTAGCGACGATTCCTACTGACTTCCCCGCCAAACGAGCAAAACCGATAACTATATTAGGAGCGTAATGCTCTTGGATCTCAAAAAAATTTCCATCATCAACCACTCGGCGAATGAGTTGGCGAATATCATAGGGCTGATTGGGATCAGCGGGTATAACTTGATTTAAATCCTCTTCCGCCCGGTCAACTGGATCAGTCGATTCCACCAGAGGGGGATCTTCAAGATTGTTATCGGGTATAAATGATAAAAGTTCGCGAATAAGCTCAAAAGTATGTTCCTCGTCCTCAGCAGCAAAATGAGCTACTCCGCTTATGGTGTTATGGGTTTCAGCTCCACCTAGTTCCTCCATCGTTACTTCTTCATGGGTCACCTCGCGAATCACATCAGGGCCAGTAATAAACATATTGCTGATGTTCTTGGTCATGATGATAAAATCAGTCAACGCTGGCGAATAAACGGCTCCACCGGCACATGGTCCCATTATGGCTGAAATCTGAGGGACCACACCAGAAGCGAGAACATTGCGCAAGAAAATGTCAGCATATCCAGCTAGTGAAGCGACTCCTTCCTGAATTCTTGCTCCTCCCGAATCATTTAAACCAATAACCGGAGCTCCCACTTTCATAGCTAAATCCATAATTTTGCAAATTTTAGCTGCATTAGACTGGCTTAAAGAACCTCCAAAGACGGTGAAATCCTGGGCAAAAACAAAAACATGGCGACCGTTTATCATCCCGTAACCTGTAACTACTCCATCGCCATATATTCTTTTTTTCTCCATTCCAAAGTCATGACACTGATGCAAAACCAGTTTATCCATTTCTTGAAAGGAACCTTCATCAAGAAGTAATTTAACTCTCTCTCGGGCGGTAAGTTTTCCAGCTTGATGTTGCCTCTTAATCCTGGCTTCTCCCCCACCCAATTCTGCTAATTTTTCTTTTTCTTTTAAATCTCTGAGTTTGTCATCAATACCCATTGCCCCTCCCCTCCAAACAAGCTAATTTTTTCTATTTTTCTATTTATGCTTAACCTTGGCCCAGTCTTGAAGAAATCGCTCCAACCCGACATCGGTTAAGGGATGCTTTAAGGCCTTTTCTAATACCGGGAAAGGAACAGTGGCAATGTCAGCCCCGATAAGGGAAGCCTCAACGAGGTGGAGGGGATGGCGTATACTGGCGACAATTACTTCACAATCAAAACCATAATTATTGAAAATGGCCATAATCTGTTCGACAAGGATCATTCCTTCATGGCAAATATCATCCAGTCTCCCAATAAAAGGGCTAACAAATCGCGCTCCGGCTTTGGCCGCTACTAGGGCCTGTAAAGGAGAAAATACCAGGGTGGTGTTAACTTTAATTCCTTCTTGAGCTAAAACCCGAATAGCCTTAATCCCTTCTTCAGTGATGGGAATTTTAATGACTACATTCTCGCTGAGGCGAGCCAGACCTCGGGATTCCTGAATTATTTCCTCCGCTTGGGTAGAAACAGCTTCTACGCTAACCGGTCCAGGAACAATACGGCATATTTCCGGAATTAACTCCTCGAAAGGCAGCGCCTCTTTGGAAACCAGGGTAGGATTGGTGGTAACCCCGTCACAAATTCCCCATTCGATTGCCTTTTTAATTTGATTAAGGTTAGCTGTATCGAGAAATATTTTCATCCCAACCTCCGTTTTTGAATTTCTTCAGATTCCTAAATCTATCACAATTCATTTTCCCTTACAAACCTATTTACAATGTGTGTTCATTGGCCTGGTAACGAACGAAAAATGGTCTTTAGCTATGGAAATAAGGTCAAAGCTTGGCTCCCCCCATCAGCTCGCCCCTTAGGACTCCTGATGATATTCTCTAATTCTCATTACCGTGTTAGATAAAGTGCCAATGCCCTCAATCTGGACCTCCACTCGATCACCCGGATTCATCGGCCCTATTCCCGCTGGAGTTCCAGTCGTAACTACATCTCCTGGAAAAAGGGTCATGATGTTGGAAATAAACCTGATTAAATAAGGGACAGGGAAAATAAAGTGCTTGGTATTACCAGATTGGCGTAATTTTCCGTTTAAAAAAGTCTTAATCTTCGCTTGGGAAGGATCAATATCGGTGGCAATACAGGGCCCCATGGGAGCAAAAGTATCAAATGATTTGGCCCTCGTAAATTGAATATCTTTGTCTTGAAGATCCCGGGCAGTAACATCGTTAAAACAAGTATAACCCAGAATATAAGGTCGGACATCCTCATCTTCTGGCAAACAATGAGCTCTTTTTTTGATAACAACGGCTAGTTCCCCCTCAAAATCTACCCGTTGAGCTTGAGGAGGATAAATAATAATGTCATGAGGACCGATGATTGCTGAGGAGGGCTTAAGAAAGATCAATGGCTCCTCCGGAATCGCCCGGCCTCTCTCTTGAGCATGGTCACGATAATTAACGCCGACAGCGACTATTTTCGAAGGCTGCACGGGGGCTAACAAAGAAACTTCGGACAAAGGAATTCTAGGTTCCAAGATTTGAAAACGGCGAAAAATTGACCCTCTAATGGGCCTTAAATAATCATTTTCAAGAATTCCATATTTAATCTTTTGCTGATAACGATAGCGACAAATTTTCATCATTTATCTCCTTTTCCTTTCTTTGACCTTGACTGATCTCTTACTCTCATTTCCCTGCTTATCTATAGCAGTTAAACAATATTCATAAACGAAACCTTTTTCGACCGATAAATCTGTAAAACTTAAATTTTTAATGGGCTGAGGAGTTAAGAGAGAAAACTCTAATTCATCTTCTCGCCTTCGCCAAACTTTATAACCGCTTACATCATCCTCAGGACTGGGTTCCCAGCTCAAGGAAATCCCGACCTCAGTCTCAATGGCCACAACTTCGGGAGGAGGTGCTGGAGGAAAAATATCTTGGGGTTGGACTTTGATTTCGGAAGAATCAGCAGTCTCAAGCCTCGGTTGACTCTCAGCAACAATTCCTCTAATTTTGTAAAAATAAGTCTGTCCAAAAGTAACTTCCTTATCTAAAAAAACCTCCTCAGTCACGGGGTTAGATGTTAATCTCTGCCATAGCCCTCCTTCTTCTCGTCGGTAAACATAGTAACCTTTTACTGGTTTTCCTTCTCCCGGAAAAATAAAGCCCGAGGAAGGTGTCCATTTTAAAATCACTCCTTGTGGTTGGACCTCGGCCTCAACATTAGATGGAGGCAAAGGTAAATTCTGAGGGGTAATGGTAATTAATGGTGAAAAAAGAGATTTTTTCTTCTTTTGATCAAGAACAAGTAAAGCTAACACATATTTCTTGGCCAAGCTCCCAGGTGAAGTTATTTCCCAACTCCAAGAACCCTTAAGGGGAGTTGCAGATTCTTCAATCACTAAGCGGTCAACAACTTCGGCCAATTGATTGAAATTTTCTTTTTCTATTTCTGAAGAAGATGACTGGTCACCTTTTCTTCCCAGTTCTGCCCGCCAGACCTCAATGGTTAAGGGAAATTTTAAGTCTGTTCCATCGGTATAAACGGGGTCAAACTCCCACTCCAATCCCACAACTTTTCCCCTTTGAAAACTTGTCACCTGATCTATTTTCTGCGGAATCTGGATAAGAGGAGGTTGAAGGGGGCCTTTTTTTCCACAATTAAAAGAAAAAAAAGAACTAACCAAAATAACAATAAGGAGAAAGGGCTGATAAAATTTTTTCATCAAGAACTATAGAATGAAACGACTTAGATCCTCATCCTTGACGATATCTTTTAGGTGATGTTGGACATATTCCTGATCAATGACAATTTTCTTTCCTTTTAAATTAGGAGCCTCAAAAGAAATGTCTTCCATTACTTTTTCCATAACTGTATGCAAACGCCTGGCTCCAATATTTTCAGCAATTTCATTCACTTTTTCGGCTATCTCGGCAATCTCTTGAATAGCGTCTTCGGCAAATTCAATGTCTACTCCTTCTGTGGCTAATAAGGCTTTGTACTGTTTGACTAAAGCATTTTCGGGTTCAGTTAAAATCCTAATAAAATCTTCTTTGGTTAAAGGGGTTAATTCTACTCTTATCGGAAACCTTCCCTGAAGCTCAGGGATCAGATCTGATGGCTTAGAAACATGAAAAGCGCCAGCTCCAATAAACAGGATATGATCGGTACGTACCAACCCATAGCGAGTATTAACTGTTGTACCCTCGATAATGGGCAGGAGATCTCGCTGAACCCCCTCCCGACTAACATCGGGGCCATGTCCTGATTCGCGGCCGGCGATTTTGTCAACTTCATCCAAGAAAATAATTCCTGATTGCTCAACTCTTTGAATGGCCAATTTAGAAACTTGATCCATATCAATTAATCGTTTTTGTTCTTCTTGGAGAAGATACTCCTGAGCTTCCTTAAGCTTCATTTTTCGCCGTTTTGTCTTGCCTCCTAAAAAGCCAGGAATTATTTCCTGGATATGAATCCCAATTTCTTCCACTCCGGCATTGGAGAAAATTTCGAACGGGGGAAAATTAACCTCTTTTACTTCAACTTCAACAAGCCTCTCATCTAAAAGGCCAGCCTTTAATTGAGCTCTCAACTTTTCCCTTGTTTGTTGAAAACGCTCTTGTTCTTCGGGTTGATCAAAAGAAAGTTTTCGGCGAGAAAGAGGAAGAAGAAGGTCAAGCAATTTTTCTTCAACATTCCTTTCTGCTTTTTCCTTTACTTCTTCGATTTTTTCACTTCGGACCATGTCGACCGCAATCCGAACTAGGTCCCGAATCATCGACTCTACATCGCGCCCGACATAACCAACCTCAGTAAATTTACTCGCTTCTATTTTTAGAAAAGGGGATGAAGTTAGGCGAGCTAAACGGCGAGATATTTCTGTTTTTCCCACGCCGGTAGGACCAATCATCAATATGTTTTTAGGAGCAATTTCTTCAGCTAATTCGGGAGGAAGCTTCTGCCGGCGATATCTATTACGCAGAGCAATGGCCACGGCTTTTTTAGCTTCCCGCTGACCTATAATGTATTTATCTAACTCATTGACAATTTCCTGGGGAGTTAATTCCTTATCCTTATCCACAAACTGGTTCTGTACTTTTTCCGGTAAACTGATTGGCATTTAAAGCACCTCAATGATGATATTTTCGTTAGTATAAATACAAATCTCCGCGGCAATTTGTAAAGATTCCCGAGCAATTTCCTCAGCACTCAAGTCAGCATGTCGAAGCAGAGCACGAGCAGCCGCCAATGCGTAGGCTCCTCCTGAGCCAATGGCAATTATCCCATCATCAGGCTCAATTACATCACCAGTTCCCGAGATCAAAAATGAGTGCTCTTGGTCAGCAACAATAAGCAACGCTTCTAAGCGGCGAAGAGCTTTATCCATTCGCCAATCCTTGGCTAACTCGATGGCGGCCCGAGCTAAATTCCCGCGATATTCTTCAAGTTTGGTTTCAAAGCGAGAAAAGAGAGCAAACGCATCCGAAGTTGCTCCAGAAAAACCAGCCAAAACTTGTCCATGATGAAGACGGCGAATTTTATTGGCCTTTCTTTTGAGAATTGTTTGGCCAAAAGTAACTTGGCCATCACCAGCCATGGCTACTTGACTATTATGCCGTAAACAGAGAATAGTTGTTGCCTTGGTCACTTGGGAACTCCTTCTACTCCAAATTTCTAATATCTCGTCTTATCTAATAATAATAAATCAATCCCCCTCTTAAGTAAAGTTACCCACCATTAAGCCCTTCCAGGACAAGAAAAAGCCCAGTTTAGAACGATCTCAGTAACCGAGCTGGGAGGGTGATTAAAGCAGCTAAAAAGGCAAAAACGGCTTTAACCGTGATGCCAATTAAACGAAAGGGCAGCAGCAGAATCCAAACAAGAGGATAGAGGATTAAAGCGAGCAAAGCTACCGGCCAGCATAAGACAAAAAGAATCAGCCACAGCAAAAATTTAACCACTCATCTCTCCTTTTCTTAATTTATCTATCTTAGCTCTATCTAAGTTTATTAATCTTATTAAAGAAGACATCTTTAAACTGGCATTTCTTTTCCAGTTGCCATTTATTATTACGAAATGAAGGTCTCTTTTGTTCAAAAGCTATTTTAATCATTATTTGTCTTATTATTGTTGAATATCTTATTATTAATGTTAATGGACTATTATATTTCAAATTCTCCTATTCAACACTTATTATTTGGTTTTGTCCCCAAGTGACGGGAATGAGTTACTATGTTAACTGAGCGTTAAACCAGTGCCTTGATAAGGAGCCTAGCCAAAATAAAGCCCCAATTATTGTTTCTCCAGCATGATCTCGGAGATGCTCGCTATTACCAATCCTTATCATCTTCTGCTTAACCAAACATTATGAGTATCAATTACTTTTTCTTAGTCACTACAGAATCAAGTATATTTTGAACCACTATTAAAGGAAGACATTATCAATAAACATCTTTAAAGGCGATTTTGGAGGGCAAAAATCGCCTTTAAGGGCCTATTTTGGTTGGATATTTTAGATTAAATAATTTATTATCAATAAGATGGCGCGGCCCGACCCCATTTTTCTTTTTTCATTTTAGGCTTGTTCCTTACGTAATTCTATGATAAGAAATAAAGTCAAAAAATGATTAAGGCCATCTGTGTTTTAATTATTTTGCCCCTCTTGATTATCGGGTGCTCTTTTCTTCTATTTTACATCTCCAAACCAAAAGCAAGAGGAAAGTAAACGTGGGCCTTTATGATCAATTAACTCATCCCGTGGCTCTATTAATATTTTTGTTAACTCTGTTCTTGCCTATTCTCATTGGTTTCTTAACCCTCCGTCGCACTAAGAATCAGTCTGATTTCTTCATCGGTGGCCGAATGATGGATAAATTTGTCGTGGCTCTTTCGGCTGTTTCCTCTGGTCGTTCTTCCTGGCTTGTCCTCGGGGTCAGTGGAATGGCATATACTTTAGGGGTGGGGGCGGTGTGGGCAGTAGTGGGCTATATTACCGCGGAAATGTTCCAATTTATTTATCTAGGAAGAAAATTAAGACAAGAAACAGAGACCTATAAATCAATAACACTTCTCGATTATTTTGAATCTCGATTCCAAGATAAAAAACAACACATCCGCTTGGTTGGCTCTCTAATCATCTCTATCTTCATCGTGGCCTACGTAGCCGCTCAGTTCAATGCTGGGGCTAAATCATTAAGCACAGCCCTTAATGTTCCTTTCCTACCTGCTCTCATTCTCTCGGCTGTTCTCATTCTCATCTATATGGTAATGGGTGGTTATATTGCCGTGGCTTATAATGATGTTGTCCGAGCCATCATCCTAATTATTGGGTTGGTTATTTTTCCTGCCTACGGACTGGCCAAAGTAGGTGGTCTCTCAGCTCTTCTTCAAACCTTGGCTCAACTCAACCCTGCTTCCATCGATCCTTTTTCTTTAGGCCTGGGAGCCATCATCGGGTTCATTGGCATTGGCTTGGGCTCTCCTGGACAACCCCACATCGTTGTTCGTTACATGTCCATTGATGACGAAGACAAGCTTCGTCTTTCAGCTGTGATCGGAACTTTCTGGAATGTTGTCTTAGGATGGGGAGCTGTTTTTATTGGTCTACTGGGGCGTTATTTTGTCTCTTCCATTGAGCAGATCCCTAATCACGACCCCGAGATGATCTATCTTGTTCTCTCTTCCAAATTTTTTAGCCCCATCCTTTACGGATTGATCATCGGCGGCATCTTTGCCGCCATTCTGTCTACCGCTGATTCTCAACTACTAGTTGTAGCCAGCACTTTTGTCCGAGATTTATATGAAAAAATCCTTAAAAAAACTTCGATTATCGATGAAAAAACCAAATTAAAACTAAGCCGTTGGGTGGTCTTTTTCTCTGGAGTCTTGGCAATTTTTTTAGCCTGGATAGCTCAAGACCTAGTCTTCTGGTTAGTGCTTTTTGCCTGGGGCGGGTTGGGAGCTGCTTTTGGGACCTCGTTAATTTTTGCTCTCTACTGGAAGAAAACTACTAAAGCTGGTATTCTCGCCGGGATGATCACTGGCACGGTAGTCGTCATTATCTGGAAATTATTCCTCAAAGAAGCAACAGGACTTTACGAGTTAATTCCAGCTTTCGGTCTTGCTTGCGTGGCCATCTGGATTGTTAGTCTAATCTCTTCAGCTCCCCCAATCCTCGATGAGCCTTAATTAAGAATCTAACAAACTTTTTTCCAAATTTTCAATTTAAATCAAGAATTGGTACTTTTTCAGCTCAAAACGCAAGTCAAAGTTAATTAAAAGCGACAAAAATCATAAATGATTAAGCGGCTCCTGGTGAAACTAGAAAAACAATTTTATCATTCCTAAGATTAATAATTTTTAATCTTATTTTCACCTTAATTTAATTTTTCTTTTATAATATCTATTCAGAATGAAAGAAACAAAGATGATGGAAAAAGTCTGTTTGAAAAATTTGACTAATCCAAAAGATAATTGGCACCATAAGCTTTTTACTAAAAATATTGAATTCACTAACTTGGATATGAGTCAGCAAAATAGTTATTTCAAAAAATGTCATTTTCTTTTCACCCGAGAAGGTAAAGTGAGGCAAGTGACTTTCAACAACTATTTCGCCTGCCTAAATTCATTCATGATGATATTCAACAAAAAGGAGTGATTTAATAATGAAGAATAGGATCATTTACCTACTGATTATTGTCGGCTTACTACTTAGTTATTTTCAAAGTCCAGGATTAGCCAAAGAAAACCGGCACTCCTCTTCCCTAAAAGAAACGCAAGATTTAAATAATCTTCGGGAACTAGCCCCGCGAGTTTTTATCGATTGTCGAGGATGTGACCGTGATTATTTTCGCGAACACATTACTTATATCAACTATGTCCGTGACCGCCAAGATGCTGACATCCATGTTCTCATTACTGATCAACCAACCGGAAGCGGTGGCCGAGAATATACTTTTACTTTCATCGGTCAAAAAAAATTTGAAGGCAAACAATATACTTTGGTTTATAATTCTCGCCCGACAGCAACAAGAGATGACATTAGACGGGGTCAAGTGGAAGTTCTGCAAAGGGGCCTTTTTCCATTTCTTCTTGAAACTCCACTCTCGGACTACATTTATATTAATTTTAAAGAACGATTGGAACCAACCTCGGTCAACGACCCCTGGAAGTTCTGGATCTTCAGTCTAAGTTTAGAGGGAAATTTTCAAGGCGAAGAAAGCCGAAAAACTCGCTCCCTAGAAGTAAATTTTTCAGCAAATAAAGTTACACCGGAGATTAAAATCCGCCTCGGCTTTTCCGGAGAATTCGATCGTCGAAAATACATCTACGAGGAGGAAACGATAAAAACTGCCTCTGACGAAAAAAATTTCACCGGAATGGTAGTTAAAAGCCTGACCGAGCATTGGTCAGCCGGGGCCTGGGTAGAAGCAGAATCTTCAACTTATAGAAATATGGATCTCTATTTTACTGTTGCCCCAGCCGTTGAATTTAATATTTTCCCTTACTCTGAATCCACTCGCCACCAACTTCGCCTCTTGTATAGAATTGGCTTAATTCAAAACGATTACAACGAAAAAACCATTTTTGGGAAACTTAAAGAAACTCTTTACAATGAATCCTTAACAACAACTTTAGAAATAAGAGAGCCCTGGGGAAGTATGTCCGCCTCCCTCGAGGGCTCCCATTACTTTCACGACTTTAGCAAGAATCGCCTTCAATTAAGAGGTTTCTTATCTTTCCGGGTATTTCGAGGGCTTTCTGTTGACATTAGAGGGCGTTATGAAAGAATTCACGATCAGCTTTCTTTGCCTGTGGGAGAAGCCTCTTTGGATGAAGTTCTCTTAAAAATAAAAGAATTGCAGACAGCCTATTACTATTACTTTTCAATCGGCTTTCGTTATACTTTTGGTTCTGTCTACAGCAACGTTGTCAATCCTCGTTTCGGTGAAATTAGATATCGGGGATGGAGATGAGAATAACAAATAATCTTTTTATTTCAGCAAATTCTCCACTTCAAAACCTTTTTTTCCAACCTAAATCACCTCTACACAATTTCCCCAAGGTCATAGTATATTCAGCGGCCAGTAATAATGTTCCCGAAAAGAACGACAGCTTTCTTAATTACTAATCAGGCAACAAATTGAGAACAATAAAAATCTCAATCAAAAACTGGAAAGTAAATTAGAGGAAAGGCTTGCCGATGCGTATTCTCGTAATTGAAGATGACCGAAAAGTAGCTCGATTTCTAGCCCAAGGGTTAAGAGAGGAGCAATACGCCGTTGATCTCAGCCGAAATGGAGAAGAAGCCTTACATTTAGCCCGAACTTACGACTATGATGTTATTATCCTCGATATCATGTTACCCAAAAAAGATGGCTTTACTGTTTGCCGCGAACTCCGTCAGCAAGGAATCTTCACCCCCATCTTGATGTTAACAGCCAAAGATGCTCTCGAAGATAAAATTCAGGGACTAAGTGAGGGAGCAGATGATTATCTGACTAAGCCTTTTTCTTTTGAAGAACTTCTCGCCCGGATTAAAGCTTTAATGCGCCGCTCTCAGGAATATAAAACGGTCTCGCTCCAAGTGGCCGACCTAATTCTTGACCCTTACCGGCGCTTAGTTAAAAGGGGAGGAAAAAGGATTGATTTGACCGGAAAAGAATTTGCTCTTCTCGAATACTTGTTAAGAAATAAGGGAAGAATTGTTTCACCAACCATGATCCTGGAACATGTTTGGGAACGTGACTACTATGGAGGAAGCAATATTGTTAATGTCTACATTAATCACCTCCGCCAAAAAATTAACCATGGTTTTACCAAAAAACTGATTAAGACCATTCGGGGCCAGGGCTTTACCATTGAAGAAGATTAAACATTTTCATTCCCTAAGTTTCAAATTAACCATCTGGTATATTCTCATTCTAGCTATGATAATCACCCTGTCCGGTTTTTTTCTTTACCAAGGTTACAAGGACAAACTTACTGACGAACTGGATAAATTACTTTTTGAAATTGCTGACGAAACTTATGAAGCCTGGCGAAAGAAAAGAGGCGTCAGCTGGCAGGAAGCTATTCAAAAAATTGAAACCAAATATTCTTCTTTCCCCCTCTACATCCAGGTCGTCGAATTAACCGAAGAAAAACCACTCCAAATAAGAAACTTCATCCGCTCACCTAGAATCCCTCCCGGCTGCCTTCAACTCAAGCCCCATCTTTATCGCAAGGCAGATAAAACCGATCTCAACGATTTAATTCATCTTGAAGTGGATGATAAAAGATTATGCTCTTTTCCTCTTCGCACCCTCCTAATTCCCGTCCGGGGACCACGGATTCTTCAGGTCAGCCTGTCGACCGAAGAAAGAAACAAAGCTCTTAATGAGCTCATCCTGGTCATGGGAGGAGCAGGTTTACTGCTTCTCGTTCTGGCTTCAGCCGGTGGGAGCCTCATTATTAGCAAAGCTCTCCACCCGGTAAGCAAGGTAATTAAAACAGCCAAAAAAATTACGGCTGACGATCTTTCCCTGCGAATCGAAACTAAGGAAAGATCGGACGAAATCGGGGCGCTGGTGGAAACATTCAATGAAATGATTGCTCGTTTAGAACGCTCCGTCAAGAAAATCAAGCAATTCTCAGGAGATGTTTCCCATGAGCTGCGAACCCCTTTAACCATTATAAGAGGGGAAGTTGAAGTTTCACTCCGTAAAGACAGGAAAAAAGAAGAATATATTCAAACCATGCAAAGCGTTCTTGAAGAAGTAGGCCGAATGGAAAGAATAATTAATGACCTACTTTTGCTTTCTCGATTAGAAATGATGGAGTCATCTCAACTCCAAGAAAATATCGATTTGTCCACCATCGCTAGTGAGGCTATTAGCCTTCGGAAAGAAGAAGCCAGCAAGAAGGGTTTAATCATTGAGGCCGATCTCCCCGCCCCCCTCTTTCTTACAGGACACCCGGAGCTACTCATGCGTTTGGTGATCAATCTATTGGACAATGCTCTTCGCTATACACCCTCAGGAGGGAAAATTGCCCTGGAAGTAAAGCGAGAAGGAAACAATATCAAATTACAAATCTCTGACACCGGAATTGGCATTCCAGAGAAAGACCTTCCTTTTATTTTTGACCGCTTCTACGTTGTCGATCCCTCCCGTTCTAAAGAAACAGGAGGCGTTGGCTTAGGGTTAGCCATCGTCAAGTGGATTGCCGACCTCCATCAAGCTCAAATCCAGGTCGAAAGTAAATTAAACCAGGGAACCACCTTTATCATCTCCTTTCCCCAACAAAAAAACAGGAATGATGAAAAGTAATCAGCCTGCTCCTCGGCAGCCATCAGAACATCCTGACAAGCGATCTGAGAGGACGGAGCCGGGTTGAAAAAATGTCAACGGCCGTAGCCCTCCTGAGAGGAAAAAAGAAATAACAAAAGACCCCTCTTTTATGATACCCTTGAACTTAAGTATGTTCCGACTATGTATTGGAGAGGGGCTCAATCTCTTAACTATCGATGAGAATCTGCCTGGGCGCGATAACGCCGGGAGGAGCCCTTGGATGGCTAGCGTTTTATTTTTAGATTCTGGGCAATCATTTGACCACCGAAAGGGATGAGCTTGACGAAACGGAAAAGAAGCTCGACCGGCTGGTCATAATATGAAAAGTTACTATCAGTTAAACTACAAAAGGAAGACTACTCATCTTGGTCACAATTGTAACCTTTTCCTAAAATAATAGTCTTTAAAAGTAGGACAAAATGAGAATTATAGGTGAGCGCGATGAGCAGTCCAGAAGTAGATAATATTTTGATGGAGGAACTAAGGGAAGGAAAGCTTGAGTCTTTAGAAGCCATTTTCGAGAAATACCACACAAGACTATACAATTATTTTCTGAAGCTGACTAATGACAAAGAACTGAGTGAAGACTTAGTCCAGGAAGTTTTTGTCCGCTTGTTGAAATACCGTACCTCTTTTAAGAAAAAGGAATATTTCTCAGCCTGGATATTTAAGGTTGCCCGCCATGCTTTTATTGACCAGCTAAGAAAAAAAGGGGAGAATTCTTCCTTCCAATTTTATAATCAATCATTAGCTGCTGTTAGTAGCCATGTTGAGCCTTCTCCCCACCAATTGATTGAAAAAGCAGAAGAAGCGTCTCTTCTTAACCAGGCTTTATCTATGCTGCCGCTTCAAAAAAAAGAAGTTTTGGTTCTGAGTCGATTCCAGCATTTCAAATGCAGAGAAATTGCTGAAATTCTCGGGCTCAAGCAAGAAACAGTAAAAGTTCTTATCCACCGGGCCATCAAAGAGCTTCGGAAAATTTATTTTAAGCTATCGGAAGGAGAAGTGTCATGAAATGCACACAAATTACACCTAAACTTATCGACCTTATTCTAGGTGAAATTGACGATGTCACCCGGAAAAAAGTCCAAAAACATCTAGCCTCCTGTCAATCTTGCCGGCAGGAACTGGAAGAGTTGTCTCAGACTTGGGATAAATTGGGTAAATTACCAGAATCAGACCCCAACCCAAGCTTAAAAATGCGCTTTTATACACTTATGGAGAAATACAGGCAGAATTACCATCAAGAAAAGCAGAATTCACAAAAGGGATGGTTTTTTAAACAGTCCCAATTTAGACAGACTGTTTTTCAGTCAGCACTTGTTTTAATAGTGGTAGTGCTAAGTGTGGTTACTGGGTATTTATACATCTCCAATAGACAGCAAACACAGGAGATAACCAGACTCCATGAAAAAATGGATAAATTCACTCAGGCAGTGACTGCCCTTGCTTATGGGGAAAGGGAAGGAATTAGAAATTTAGAGCCTCTTCTGGGTGGAGAATTGGCTGAGAGAAATCCGGATCTACTTCAGATTTTGATCGAAACTATTACTGGTCAAGATACAGGAGACTTGTCTCTGTCCTGGAGGAATTATTTGGGATTATCTTTGCCTGCAGACCAGCCTCCCCCTTCCAAGATGGAAGAAGACTCCCTCTTGGTCAGGCTCTTTCTAGACTTGTTTCTGGGTAGCAATTCTAAAAAGTTTTAAGTGCTGAGTAATACTAATGGTAAATAGAAAATAAAATAATAAGGAGAAGAAAAATGAGAAAAATTTTGACTGTTTTAATTATTTTCTTAGCAGCAGTTTCATTCCTTAGGGCCGACCTCTACGTGAAGAAAGTGAAGCAAGCTGCTCCTTATGAGATCATGGGAAAAAAGAGATCTGGTCGAGTGGAAATCCAGGAATTATGGTTGGCCAAGGACAAATTTGCTCAAATGGGCAAAGAACTCAGTATTATCTTTAATAAAAAAAGTGGAAAACTTTATCTCGTGGTCAATCCAGCCAAGGTTTACCTTGAAATTCCGCTGGGAATTACTAGGGAGAAGTTGAATGATTATTTTCCTCAAAAGATTGCTGACATCATCAAGTCCATTCGAGTCACTGATGTCAAGGTCAATTTGAACACAGAAAGGAAAAAAATTGCCAATTGGGATTGTCAAAAAAGTGAATTTGAGATGACCATTCTCATTCCCGCTTTAAATGCCATGCCCAAGATGAAGATGGTCATGTGGATGACTAAAGATTTATCTGTTGATTATAAGGGTTATCTCACTGGCATGGAGGAAGTTTTTAAATTGTTATTTTTAAATGTGCTGGATGTAGATGAAAATTCAAGAAAGGAATTGGAAAAGCTGGATCGAATAGAGGGATTTCAAGTGGCCGGAGAGGGAATCTTAAAATTATTCGGAGCCGAGATTAGAGAGGAAGAGCAGTGTTTGGAAATTTCTGAAAAGCCAGCTCCTCCTGGTGTTTATGGGGTTCCTAAGAACTACCGAAAACGGGCTCTTAAATAAGAGCTAACAAATTTCGGGAAAGATTTGAATACAGTATTTAGCCTGAAAAAGAATTGATGATAAGAGGCAGGCTATGAGTATCGAAAGTTACCTTTTGATGGCAGCTGTAGTTTGCGGCCTCTGGGCAGCCTTTAGAAATTTTGTTCTGGTTTATCTTAGAAGAGTATTCATTCTTCAATATCAAGCGCCTCCTCTGTTGAACTATTTTTCTCTGCTCTTCCAAGAGCACAAAATACTTCCAGAGCTTTTTTCTGATATCGAAATTCCGGCCTTCGATGATTCTTTGAACTCGGGGAGTAATCTCTCGTTTGAGTAGAACATCTTTAATGGATGCTTCCTGCTCGTCGTTTGTGGCGTTGAGAAATTGACATTCAATTCCATTTGATCTCAAAGCAGAAGCGATATCTTCTGATTCCTCTAGGGTTGCCGTTCCTATTAAGACCGATCGTCCTTTGGCTTTTGACTCTTTGACTTCTTTGATTAGGGCCTTTAATTTGGCTTGGCGGTGAGTGAAAATAAGATCAGGATAATCAATTCGGAGACACGGCTGGTAAGGAGGAATAGGAACTGTGGGCAACCCATAGAATTCGAAAAACTCCTTGGCGGCGGGCTGAGCAATGGCTGTCATTCCTTCCTGGATATATCCAACGCTCAACCCTAAAAATTCATAATTTGGGCCCATCCAGGCTGCATCACGGCGGGCCGAGTAAGCATTGGAAGTAAGGATACGGATTCCTTTTCTGCTGCACTGGCTGAGAATGCCTTTTAGTTCATATTTTCTCCCTCACAACCATCGTGGGGAAATATAAACCACGATAAAAAAGAGGTCAAAGACAATTGGAAACCGCATATGGTGGACTAAAACTCAGTCAAACTCCTCTGCTTGGGCTAAGCTAAACAAAAAAAATCCTTGACCCAGAAAGGAAATAACGATAATAATCATGCCCCCAACTAACAAAAAGCCCTTTGGAATTAGGGCACTAAACCACTGCTCTTCCCGGGTCAGAAGAAAATTAATAGCCACCGCCAACGGGGGAATAAAAGAAGCAATTGCCCCGCCTAGGCCAAATTTGACGGCCTTCTTCAACCGGGGTCCCCAGTTTAATTCTTGGCCAGATAAAGCAATAAAGAAGATTAGAATTAAAGTGGCTGCTAAAAGAGGCAAAAAAGGAATTAGCTGTTCCATCCGAGAAGAAAAAATAATCTCGCCTAAAAAATCAATGTCAAAAACCCTCAAGACTTCTCGGAAATAAAGGAAACTAATACAGGCAGAGCCAAAAATAGCCCACCCTGTCGGCCGGAGCAATGACTTAAGCTCCTTTCTTTCCACCCAAGAAAAGAAGGTCACAAAAAACAACAGCCAGCCAAAAGTAGCTAAAAAGGCAAGTAAAAGAAAAACCCGAGCCATATTTAGGTGTTGAAAAAGATAAGGCCAGATTGTGCCTATTCCTCGATAAAAGAAGAAATAAGAGAGACTGACGAGCGCCAACACTGATGAAGTTTTGACCTTCATTTTCTCCTCACTTTGAGAAGTTTCTCCCTTCTTATTTATAATCTATATCAATTTATTACCTAATTGTAGTGCTTGCGGTTTTTTTACATCTACGAAAATTCCGGGCAAAAATTCATCATTAATAAAAGAAAACAAAGTTTCAAAAGTTAGGCCTTAATCAAAATTTGCATTTAGAAAAAACTTTGATCTAAATCCATTCCTGGCGCTTGCCTTTAATCTACCTTGGCAACCACCACAAGACTAGGCGCTTAAAAAAGATAAATGTATAGTTTTCTAACCACCTAAGAGCTCACCCTCCGAAGGAAGCTTCTCTAAAACCATGGTTGCCTGGGAAATAATGTTTAGCTTGAAGAGTAACATAACTTATAGGAAATTGGCTGAACACAAAAAAATGAAGCCGTTAACCTATTTCTTTCCCTTTTTTCCTCGTGCTGGGGAAAACGGTGACCCGTCCTATATTAACCGGTTGTCTTGGAAATGATCCAGGCTAAAATAAAGTGCCCATCACCATTTTTCCATCACGGTTTTGGAGACGATTTATGATGACTTGATGCCAGTTCTTTCTTTTACACTTCCTTCCTTTTTTTCATTCTAAGGCCTTTTGAACTATTCTTTTATCCGTGCCTTCTCTTTCTTCTATTAAATCCGCAAGCCCTCTCTTCAAGAAAAGGCTATATTAAAACCGCTTACTTCACTTTTATTTCTAGTCCGACAGAAAAAACCCAGTTCCACTGTTGGTAACTTTCACTAAAAGGAAGTGGAAATTCTTCAATAGACATGGTTTTATCATCTTCAATGTACTTACTATATAGTCCTCCCAACTCGAGATCGATAGAAGGAGACAAGTTAATTCTAGCTCCGACTCCAAAGCTATTACTATCAAGCTCATAACTGAAATCAGTCTGATATTCTTCGCTTACCCCTGACTCACTGCGAAGATAGCCACAGCTGAGAGTGATCCTTTTCGTTAAATCAAATTCAAGCCCGACACCAAGATCATAGGTGTTAGAATCCACTAAATTTTCGCGGCCTTCCCAGTTGGCATTTTTATCAAAGAAGTAAGTATAAGAAACCATAATCCGGAAAGGTTCAGTTAAAGCATACTCAACGCCCAAAGATAAAATAGCGGGGATATCGTTACGGAATTTGTAGCCATCAGGGTAAAGACCGGTATCGTCCACCTTACTTTCATTTTCTAATTCCACCTTGGTATTGAACTCATACCTAATGCCTATATTTAACCGTTCACTTGGTCTAATATCTAATCCCACTAAAGGTGTAAAACCCGTGCCCTTCTGGGTAACATCTACCGCTTGATCTGAAACTTCAGCAGCCATTTCGGGCATTCCGGCTAAAGTAAAAAACTGAGCCGCCGACATCATTTGGCCACTGGGATTAAGTAAAGGATGAAGGGGATTAATCTTAATATTTTCTAAATGCCCTTGATATTTATTCACCGCATAAATATATCTTAGGCCGACAGCAAGCGAAAACATCTCACTAAAAGCATAGGAAACATTACCTTGAAAACCATAAAAAGCCGACTGTCCTTTAAAGTACATATCAGCCGCATATTTGGTGGTGGGAACTCCCATCATCGCCATCGATGCAGGTAAAAGAGAAAGAGGAATCTCGAAGGAAGGTAGCCCGGTGGAAAACTCAGCCGTTCCGCCTCCAGAGTTGGGTCCAAACCCAAAGGACACAGCCCATTTGTCTTGTTTATAAACAGCAAAAAACGAGGGAAAGATTGGAACTTGAACCTGGCCGACATACTCAGAACTATTTAAAAAGGGAAAGGCATTGATTACTGTTTTTTCCTGCTTGATGGTTTGATTATGCAAAGCAAGATGGAAACCATTAGCCAAAAAAGCTGTTCCCGCCGGATTGTAATAGACAGAATCTAACCGGAGAGAGGCATTCCGAGCTAAAAGGCGGATATACTCGACACTCTGGTTGGTGTTGGTAATGATTGCTCCCGAAACTAAAGAAACACTTAAGAAAGTGAGCCAAAGGCCGAAGAAGAATTTTTTCATCTGTCCTCCTTTTATAAATCCAGAATTTATTCTCCTCAATTAAGGATTCCTTGCCAATATACTTATTTTTAAGAGCAATAGCAAAGCTTTTTTAACAAAATCCCCTATTATCCAAGAAGAACCATTAAAATTGGTAAATAACTCGCAAGAAACAAAACCGGTTCCCAAACAGCGCCTTTCTTCCTCCGTTAAAACATTGTTTGTTGGACATCGGTTCCTCCTTTCCTTCTTTTAAATAACACTTCTTGAACATATCTAATTCATTGGGATCTAGAAACTGCCATGAAAATGTAAATAGAAAGTTAAAAATTTGTTTGTCACTTCTCGAGGTGGAGGTAGGGGAGCAGTTATTCTCTTGATAAGCTGGCTTGAAAAATTGTAGATCTCCAACTCGCCTCCCAATCCTTGAGAAAAAAGAACTGTCTCCTGGCCATATAAAGCCCAGAGAAAAAGAGGAGTAAAAGGCAAAGGAGAATCAGCTTTCTTTCTCCTCCAGGACCACCAAGCTGGATAATCTTCTGTTCTTCTGCCCCCAGCAATGACACAAAAAGACCAAAAATCAAAAAACAAAAAAATTCCTTGTTCATTTTCTTCTCTTTGCCTGGGGAGGATTTCCCTTACAATCCTCCTCTCCGGACTTATATTATAATGTTAATTAGGAGTTAGGCTTTTTTGTATAAATCTGGAGCTCTTCTTAAATTGGAGGCCCAGGGGGTGGCGAAAGCGGCGGAATTAACTTCAATTCAGCCGGGTTCTTCTCAAAAATCTCCAACTGGTGAAGAGCATAAAGCAAATGAGCTTTTGTTTTCTCGATGTCAACTCGGGGTAATAGCTCCTCAATCCATTTTCTTAACTGATGCAATTTCAAGCTGGTTATCGCCCGGACTTGAGTCAAGGCTTCCTCGTCAAGGGCCAAGCGGAAAAGGTGATAAAGCACCACATTGTCGACCACCCGCTTTACCTCATCCAGGGGAGGCTGGGTAGTACTCTTTTTCCAGCTAGCTTCCAAAATCCGGTCGATAACTTCGCTTAAGCCCGGGTTTTCCGGGTTTCGGCTGTGATAATCGATCAACCGCGAAGCCCGGGAGGTTTCTAGAAGAGAGCTTAGCGTAAGATTAGCGGCCGCTTCAGCCGCTCCTAGAGAGTCAAAGGTCGGCCCGGTACGGCCAGCAAAGGAATCTTTGCTTGACTCAAACCCACTGGGCCGGGGCGGGATGATTTTCCAGATATGCTCGGGAACAAACAAGAAATCGGGCTGAATAGTTTTCAAGAGAGCCTCCAAGGCCTGGCGCTGCCAGGAAGCACTAACTAGTTGAGGATATGGTTGGTTGTCTCCCCTTACTTTATGAGCATAACTCAACCCGGCTAAAACCTTGGCTGCGGCTTCAACTTGGTAACGGTGAAAAAAATAAGCGGGCACGAGAATATCAACTAACTGGGCCAGAGGTTGTCCCCAAGGAAGGCGGTTAGCCGAAAAATTTCGCAGAGCTATCTCTCTAATTTTTATTACTCTTTCTAATTCTTTGACAGGGTCTCGACCGTTATCCCATTGGTGGGCCAAGGGATGAGCTGCCCCAGAAGAAGTAGCATCGCGGTCTCCCAAATATAGCAAACCGCGGGCAAAAGCTTTGTTTAAAATATCTTGAAGGGCTTGATTTTCGTCCACACCCGGAGGAAAATCCTGATATCCATAAGCAATACTAACTTTATCCCACTCACCAATTCCTTGGGCATAAGCCTCGGCCAACTCAAGTTCTCCCTGGGAGTTAATTTTAACCAGAGGGTGGGGATAATCCATGACCGAAGCCCGCTGGTTAACACTAGCCGCATAATTGTGCATCAAGCCTAAAGTATGCCCAACTTCGTGACAGGCCAGTTGGCGAATCCGGGCCAAAGCCATTTTCTCCAAAAGCGAGGAGTTATCACCATCTTTACTGAACTCACCCATCAGACTTTGGGCAATCAAGTAATCCTGACGAATCCGGAGCGATCCTAGGGTAACATGCCCTTTAATTATTTCCCCAGTTCGAGGATCGATTACCGCCCCACCATACGACCAGCCTCGGCTTTGTCGATGGACCCAATTAATCATATTATATCTTATATCCAGTGGATCGGCTCCCTCAGGTAACAACTTCACCCGAAAGGCGTGACGATAGCCTAGAGCTGAAAAAGCCTCATTCCACCAACTCGCTCCCTCAAGCACAGCGGAACGGATTGGCTCGGGAATACCCCGGTCAACATAATATATAATCGGTTCCACCGGATCACTAACTTTGGCGGTTGGATCTTTCTTAGTTAACCGATGGCGACAGATAAAGCGACGAACAAGAGACTCTCTCAAGGGAGTAGAAAAATCGACTACTTGGATACTCATAAAACTGGAGCGAGGATCGTAGAAACGAGGCTGATAACCTGGGGGAGGTAGAGCCACCAAGGAATGATGCACCCGAAAAGATATGGCGTGGGAATCGGGAGTCACCCAGCGTAATCCTCCAGGTGGTTGGCTAGCGGTCGCCGTTAAAACAACTTCTATTTCTGTATTTAAAGGAAAATTTTTACACTCATCCACCAGGATAGCTGAGCGATTCTGGTCAAGAACATACTTTGCCTGGGTCCGCCGGGACAAGCGCGAAGTAAGCTGCCGGCTATCTCGCAGGAAAAAATTCGTGGCGTCCACTAGAACACGATCTCCCTCTTCAGCCACAACTTTAAAACTCCAAATGATTGATTCAGCAAAAGATTCGGTGACCACCCGTTTCTCTTCCGGTGAGCCAAAAATTGCCTGAAAATTATAATTAGGTTGAATCAAAAAAACTTTAGGGCCTACTCGCTTGAATTTAAGCACTTTGGTTGCCCCTAATTGATTCCGGTCTAAGCCTAGCGAAGTGCTCCCTACCCCAGTTCGACTAGAAGTTACATATAGAAACTCCTTATTCCACTGACTAATCTCTAACCATATTTGACCTGATTTCTTCTCGATATAAAAGGGAATGAAACCGGGATAAAGAGTCATCCCTTTTACCTGCTCTGCCCAGGAAAGCGTATTCAAGGCCTGAAGTGAAGAAGGAAATATTAGCCAGAGACACCCCAATATCAAAAAAATGAATTTTTTTAAACTCATCGGTTGTCCTCCTCATTTACTCGCTTCCTTAAAGCTTAAAACTCTATAGGAAAAAATCAAGCTATTATTGGCTACTAATTCTGGTCCTTACTATAATTTCCTATAACTCCAAATGACAACAATAACTAATTTTTTTGACGTTTGTAGTTTTCAAAATAAATCTACTTTCGTCACTATCCGAGGCCATCTTTGTTAAACTAAACTTTATGTTGACCAGTGCCATTTACTGTCTAAAAGGCAGTTAAAATAGCTATAGAGGAGAAAATTTCATAGAAGAAGTCGCCACTACGGTTGATTTAATAAAATTGATCATTACTGTCCCAACGTTTATTAAACGGAAAAAGTTATGTTGATATTGTTGAAGTTACACGATAAAAAATGGAATTTTGTTTCAAATCGATTATGATATATTTCATTGTAGTTTAATTGAATTCAATAAATTACCCAAAATGCAGAAATATCTTTGGGACACGAGTGAAAATTGATTTAAAAAATAGGCTTTGTCCCAACGTGAGGAAAAGGCTTTAATTAGTCAATCTCATTACTATTTCAATTGCTTCCCCTCGTCTTCCTTGATAACTTCAAACTTAGTAGTCAACACCTCCGTGGTAGTTCCCTTGGCTAAACCTTTAAACCCTGGTTGTTTCCCACCAAGGCTGACCTCAAACCAGCCTGGCTCGACCACTCGATACCAATTTTCATCAAGCACCGATAAATCCTCAGGCTTTAACTCAAAAAAGACCCGCTTCTTTTTCCCCGGTTGGAGATGGATTCTTTTAAATCCTTTGAGTGAACGGATAGGCACCGGCACACTGGCTTCCAAGTCACGAAGATATAACTGCACCACTTCCTCTCCAGCCCGCTGACCAATATTAGAAACCACAACTGAAACTTTAACCTTCTCTCCAGCTCGAACCTTTTTTGGTACTTGTAAATCAGAGTAATGAAAGCGAGTATAGCTAAGGCCATAGCCAAAAGGAAAAAGTGGTTCGCCGCGGAAATAACGATAAGTTCGATTCTCCATCCGGTAATCGGTAAACGGGGGTAATTGATCTACTGATTTATAGAAAGTAACCGGCAACCTACCGGCCGGATTATAATCACCGAAAAGAACATCAGCAATAGCTTCACCGGCCGCTTGCCCGGGATACCAGGCTTCCAGGATTGCCGGAAGATGAGCCGCTGACCAGTTAACAGCCAGGGCACTGCCATTAAGAAGGACCAGGATGGTTGGCTTTTTCAGGGCCGCCACGGCCTTGATCAACTCTTGCTGCCTAAGCGGCAGCTCAAGGGTGAGGCGATCGCCCCCTTTAAATCCAGCCACCTCAACCTTCATTTCTTCCCCTTCTAGCCGCGGAGAAAGTCCCATAAAAAGCACTACTGCTTCTGCCTGGCGAGCAGCTTCCAAAGCTTCAGCCAGTAAATCACGGCCGGGTACTTTCCAGAGTAATCGCAAATGAGCATCCCCCGAGCGCTCAAAAAATTCTACTTTTAAACGATAAGGGCGCTGGCCTTCCAAAAATATTTTTCGATGGATCTGGCGTGGATGATGAGAACTATTAAATTCGGCTATCAACTCTCCATCCAGATAAATCCTGAAACCATTAAAACCTTCTCCGCCAAGGTAGTATTCGCCGCTGCGGGGCGGGACCAGCTCGCCGGTCCAGCGGACACCGAAATTATCATCATCCAGACGTTCATCCGGGGCTCCATCCCACCAGTTGAACTCCAGGCCGGGGTCCAGGCGGGTAAAGAGCGGCTGGCCGGTCAATCGTCGATTGTCGAAATACTCTCCCACCAATCCCTGAACCCTTTTTCCCTGCCAGTGGCAAAAGAAGTATTCCGGGGGAATTGTCTCCAGATAAGGCAGACCTTCCGCCCAGTCACACCCCAGAGCGTAGATAACTTTGGTTTGAGGAGAGACTTTTTGTTTCAGGCCGGCCAAGGGTGTAATCGGGTCCGCCGGAGTGCCATTGTAATTACCCAGCAAAACCTCCACATCATTAGCGTTAGGACCGATCACCGCCAGAGTCCGGATTCGGCGGGAAAGGGGTAGAATATTCCCTTCATTTTTCAGCAGAACAATTGACTTTCGGGCCGCCTCCCGGGCCAGCTCCCGATGTTCAGCACAATCAACCACTGAATAAGGGATGGCCATATAAGGCACCATCTCCGGAGGGTCAAACATTCCTAGCCGAAAACGGGCCAGGAAAAGTCGGCGGACCGCCCGGTCGATATCCTCCTCACTCAACAAGCCCTTCTCTACTGCCTTGACCAGGGTGCGGTAGGTCTGGCCGCAATTAAGGTCACAACCGGCTTTCACCGCCAGGGCGGCTGCTTCGGGAGCGGTGGGAACAATCTTGTGGTTGTTATAAATGTCATAGATGGCTCCACAGTCGGAAACAACATAACCTTCAAAGCCCCACTCCAGACGAAGAATCCGACCCAGGAGAAAAGGACTGCCGCAACAGGCTTTGTCCCGGAAGCGATTGTAAGCACACATAATGGAAAAGGCACCACCCTCTTTGACACAGGCCTCAAAATGGGGGAGATAGGTTTCCCGGAGGTCCCCTTCATCCACCTGGGCATTGAAAGTATGCCGGTCCGGTTCCGGCCCACTATGGACAGCGTAATGTTTCGGCGTGGCCACGGTCTTTAAATAGCGGGGATGATTACCCTGGAGTCCCCGGACAAAAGCCACCCCGAGCCGGCCGGCCAGATAGGGGTCTTCACCGTAAGTTTCCATGCCCCGGCCCCAGCGGGGGTCACGGAAGATATTGATATTCGGCGACCAGAAAGTCAGCCCCTGATATATATTCCGCTTCCCCTGACGGACAAAGTAGTGATGCTTGGCCCGGGCTTCATCGGAAATGGCCGTGGCCACCTGATAAAGAAGATTGGTATCCCAGGTGGCCGCCAGGCCGATAGCCTGGGGAAAAACAGTGGCCAGCCCCGCCCGGGCCACCCCGTGTAAACATTCGTTCCACCAGTTGTATTTGGGAATTCCCAGGCGCTCGATGGCCGGAGCATCATGAACCATTTGAGAAACTTTTTCTTCGAGTGTCATCCGGGAGAGAAGATCGGCCACCCGAACCTCCCAGGAAAGCTCGGGATTAAGATAAGGCGGCTTCTCTGGTTGCGGCTTCGCTGACTGGTCAATCATAGAGACGCTTCGAGCCAGACGGTAAGGAGATTGAAAGTTATTTTCTGTGTCCCTCTCCTCGTAAGCGGAGCGACTACTCTCCAAGCTAAAAACTAAAGCTCCTAAAAAAAGAAGGCTCACCAGAATAACTATTCTTTTTTGGGTTAATTTACTCATTTCAATCGCCCCTCTTCAAATGTTCATAAAATCAGCCCTATTCTATAAAAAGCTTCTCCAGTTTCACAAGAAAAACCATAATTAGCCATTCTCTGGATTAAGTTTACTCTGAGCTTATAGTTTCCGTCTTTGTTTTTAGCCCTATTTTCTATCTCTCCTTCGTTGGCTGATTGCCCCCAATTTACCTAGACTAAATTAATCGGGCATGGCCATTCCTTTGAGGGGGCATTCAGAAAAAATTTCAGGCACTAAAATTTGCAGCTCGAAACTCCAAAAGAAATCTCAGAGTTGTGGCCAAAGGGGAAATCCTCTTAGAAAGTCAAACACAAGATGAAATAAGTTAACTAAAATAAGTCAAAAAAGTTCCTGACACCTATTTAGAGAAAATATTAATCCCCTTGAACAGCCCCAAAAATCCTGGAAATTGACTCAAGTCGTGGCCATTGGAGAGCAACTCTGGGTTATTACTTCCCAACGCGAAAAAGACAAAGGCGTTCTCATCGATGTCTTTGACGTCTCTGGTCGATATCTGGATTGCTTTTATTTGAAGCTTCCTCAAAAACAAGAAATGCTTTATGTTACTCTCACCAGAATGGCGGTCGCCGGAGAGTATCTTTACTCCCTGGAGAGTGAAGCCGACCTGCCCCTCCTCAAAAAGTATCGGCTGGTTAATTTAAAATAACCAAAGCGGACTTTTTCCCCCGGTGAGCATTGAAAATTCCTCTTTTTTCTTTATATAATCTAAGCAATCCAGCCAAGGGAAGAAATGTTTTTTTACTCATTTTAAGGAGGAGGGATAAAAAATGAGTAAGAGACTGTTATTTACGGTGAGTATTATTTTGGCCGTGGGGTTCCTCCTCAGCCTAACACTTCTCTCTTTATACTCCAAAGGCTCGAACAAAGTTACGATTAAACTTACGGAGGAACAAATCAAGCAGGTCAAAGCCGGGGGGGGGAGCCAAACTAACTCTTCAACTCACCGGCGACCAGCTCCAAACAATTCTTCGTCATATCAAAACATCGTATCTTACGGTCAAAGGTGTCGCCATTAATGAAAAATATATCCAAGCAGATAATTCTTTAGTGTTAATCATTGAAGGTGTCATTGTTGAAGCTAACCCCCAGCCTTCGCCGTTACCTGTCCCCTGCCAATAAGGGAATAATACCTTCTTTAAGTTAAGTTAAATTCAACGAGTATTTCAGTCTCCTTTTCTGCGATATTAAGAGGGAATTAATACATTCTTAACGGCTTAATTTTTCTTTACCACCACAGATGGTAAATATTTCAAGCAACCGCCGTTTTAGATTATTACTAGCCCGGTTATTATGGCAAGTTTCCCCGTTTTTTTGATGGATTTAGGTCAAATAACCAAGGACAAAAGCTTTTCCGCTTTAACCTTCTTTTATCTTTATCTCCCAAGTCAGTTCTAAGGCTTTCTTATAAGTGGCACTTACTCCGCAATATCTATTTTGGGAAAGTTCCACTGCTTTGCGGATTTTCTCCAGCGGTAAATTTTTTCCCTTAAATTCATAGATAAGGTGTATTTTAATAAATTGCTTAGGATGTTCGTCAGTTAGATGGCCTTGCACGATTATTCTGAATTCCTGAAAATCAACTCTCATCTTATTTAAAATAGAGACCACATCTATTCCGGTACAGCCGGCCAAAGAGACAAGCATTAATGGCTTTGGTTGAGGGCCACGATCAGTTCCACCAAACTGGGGAGCAGCATCAATTATAACTTGATGCCCATCTAAATCTGTGCCAAAAGCCATCCCCCCTAACCAAGTTGAAACAATTGTTTTCTCACCCATTATTTCTTCCTCTCCAAGTAAAATTTCCTAAGCAAAGTGAAAATAAATTTATTTTCTGTCTTTCAAAAGAGCTGCTCTTAAATTTTTAGTCACAATATAAATCTTTCCTTCCAAGGAGGCTCTGTCGATAATCCCCAAAATTATAAAGGAGATTCAAAAAAGATTCTAGTGGAGAACTCTAAAGTGAGACAATCCAGCCAAAACTTATCTCATTTTTTTCTGTTGCCTCATCTCTTTAACCCAGAAATCTTCATTTTTGCTGAATCTAAGTCAATGAACTGGGTGATTAATCCGGGCCGCCTTTACTGACTATTTTCCTGTTTCGGAAAACTTTTATTATTCTTCTATCATAATCTGGGGCCAAAATATCATCTTCCGTGAAACTAATCAGAATAATATTCTGATCCTTTACTCGATGGTAATCGTAAATAAGGTAAATTGTTCCATCTTTGGTCTGTTGGCCATCGGGATAAGACACACCCTGGCGCTGATCAAGCAACAATCCCCTTGACCAGGAACGGCCGTCATCTCTGGAAAGGAAGGCCATCAGATGAGAACGTCCTGTTTTTACATCCAGAGGGCCGTGTTTGACCAATAAAAGATTTCCGGAGTGCAGCCTGCGGATAAAAAATCGTGCGTTGGAATGTTTGATTTTAGAAGGGGCTACAGAGCTCCAGGACCTGCCCCGGTCATAGGAAACACTCTCGCCTATCCCGTATTTCGTCCGCAGGAGCATCCATAATGAACCATCTTTTCTTTCTACAATCATATGTTCATCAAAATCTCTATCTTCTTCCGGCACGTTAACCGCTCCTCGCTCCTACCACGTTAACCCCTTATCTTCTGAAGCAATCACTTTCGCGCTGTTATCCGTCAGCTTCCAAGTCGAGGCTGGCAAAATCCATTCTCCGCTGGAAAGCACGGTGGGTTTACCCATCATGATTCCATTGGTTAATCTTCGGGGACTTGACCATTTGGGATTTTCAATATTTGGATTATCTGTGGTTATCGACCAGACACCGGCCGTGGTTCCCTCATGACCAATAGTCTGCGCCCAAAAAATCCACAATTTGCCTTGCGGATCAATCCAGGCTTGCGGATCAAAAGCTCTGACCGGACCGGAGCCGTCGGGATCGATTATCAGAAGTTCCTTCCAGGTGTGGCCGCCATCGGCGCTGGAGGAAACAACAACATAGTTGTTCCTGTCCTCATCAGGGGTTATTCCGGCGTCCCAGACAGCCCATATTCTTCCCCCATCGCTTATGGCCAGACTGGGAATTCCAGTAAATCTTCTCTTTTTTGCCGAGTAATAACCAGTTTTTTTCGGCAGCCTAATTATTTCTGGAGACTTCAAAAACGCCTGGTTATTTTGGCTGGATATATATAATGAAAATATATTTAATGAAAAAAATGAACATAAACAGATTATGATTAAATTAAGCAAGAGGGAAGAATTTTGTTGTCCGTTACGAGGGCTATATAGTTATCGCCCACTTTTGCTCCATCCCTTTTTTGGGGAGTCTAGCATATGGGGAAAAATAATGTCAATAAAATCATCGCTCCAAGTTCACAGGCGGGCTAGAGCTAAAAATATAGCATGTAAGGAGACCACCATGACCACAATCCCCATCACACCGAAGGTAGCGGCTAAGAGAGTTGCTGTTGTTGAAGAAAAGCCTGCAAGACGAAGCAGTAAAGCGCCGCCAATCACACCTATGAAAATAGCTGTTTGCACTATGGGCCGCCGGGAAGAAAAGAGGTACGAGGCGCCGCTTCCGGCGGCAAGCAATGTCATCCCAGGCTCCGACATAGCAGAGATGACTACACCAGGCAGGTCCTACCAGAACAATTGTCACCAAGAAAAGAATCAACATAAAACTTAATGTGCCCCGATAAATTGGCCCGGCTAGAATTAGAGCCGGGACAGGCAGATGGAGTTTGCCCGTCATTAAGAACATATCATTTATCAGGAGTCCCGCCAGAAGCTGAGCGAAGAAAAACAAAACTAAAAAATCTCCAGAAACGACTCCGCCAGAGGTCTGTCCTGGGAGCTGTGGCCATCCGCCTGGCTAACCAACCGGCATAAAGGGCAACTAAAGGAATCTCCAACCAACCCCACCCCGCGAGGAATCTTTCCAAAAGGAGCATCGGCCGCGGAGTTGGCTCAGCCGTATGAACCACAGTCAACAGACCGGCCACCAACGTAAAAGAAAAAAAAGACTCAACAGGCCAGCCAGTTTTCTTTCTTCTAAGAAACCCTGCCTCTTTCATATCCTCTTACCTTTGACTTCAAATCTCTTGTCATCTGGACCGGTAATGATGGGCTGAAACTAGCTATTTTTTGAATTCACTCAGCCCATCCTTTCCTTGTCACTAAACACTATGAGCACTCTTTTTACACGGCTTTTCCCAATATTGCAAGACCCGGGCTCTCCCCCCCAGACAAATTCTGCTCAGACTTTCATCCTTAATGTAATTTCCCCCATAGATACCCAGCCAGGTCGTTGAACATGAGTTTTA
>DQWD01000111.1 GCA_011042725.1 Candidatus Aminicenantota bacterium
AAGATATGAAGCAAGTCAAGGTAAAATTGGTCACTTTTAATATTAATCCACCAGTTAGACTTCATCAGGACTATATTTGTTTTATTTTCGTACTTATTCGTTAGGAATGTGGCCACTCTTGCAACTGATGAAGATACGCCAGCCAGAATGAGAAGCAAGGGCTGAAGGAACCATCTTTACTTCAGTTATGAGAATTGATGGGTCTTCGACCGGTGGTAGAGAGAAGATATATCGAGCCGGAATCAAACAAACTTTTGGCGGGTTAAGCCTCGGATGTGAGGTTGTCATTTAAATTAAATATTTATGTTTGGATTATGAATGACGATTTTCCCCGGAAGTTACTCGGATTGAACTCGCTCTAAGTACTTATTGTCTCTGGTGTCGATGCGGATGACATCACCTTCTTTGATAAATTGAGGAACACTGACCACTAGATTAGTTTCCAAGGTGGCTGGCTTATTACTGGCCGATTGAGTAGCCCCCTTAAGGTAAGGTTCGGTTTTGATCACTTTTAAATCAATTGTTAAAGGGGGATTAACACCCACTGGATGGCCTTCATACATCTCAACCTGAAAAACAACATTGGGAACTAAATAATAGGCCGCATCTCCGAGGATTTCCCGCGTCAATTTAATCTGCTCATACGTTTCCAGATTCATGAAGATGTGGTCATCCCCTTCAGCATAAAGATATTCCATTTCTATGGTTTCGAGAAAAGCTTGTTCCACTTTGTCGATAGATCTAAATCGGATATCATGGAGGGTTTCGTCTCTTAGGCGACGAAGCTTGGTTTGCATCAGAGCCTGCCCTTTTCCAGGGGTGATATGGGTTGCTTCCAGAACTTTATACAATTCATTGTCGACTTTAATAACCATTCCTTTTCGAATCTGGGTAGCTTTGATCATGAATCCTCCTTATATTTCTTTTTTTACTCCTTCATCAATGTGAATGATAAAAGGCTTGGTCTCTAATTTTTTCAAGGCCTCGGCTACTTCTTCTCCTCGACCAGGGCAATAAGCAAACATACATCCCCCTTGTCCCGAGCCATTTATTTTTCCTCCCAGAGCTCCGGCCTCAAGAGCCGCTTCCAGCATTGCTTCTATCTTAGGGGTAGAGAGATGCAGATAATCACGCATAATCTGGTGTTGTTCAGATAAAAATTGACCAAATTGGTGATGATCAAAAGGGCTGGCTCGAAAAAGTTCTTTCCCTTTTTGAGTTAATTCCCTGGTGAGCAGGGTGCCCATTAATAATTTCTGGGGAGTTTCTTCTAGTTTTTTTATTTCTTCGATAATTATTGGTGTAAGTGAAGAATGAAGATCAAATTCAGGTATCTTTTTTTGGATTATCTTCACGCCATTGAGGACATTATTTTTAATAAAGGCTAAGGTGCCGGTGGTATCCTTTCTTTGGAGAGAATCGGCAATTACAAATTCTCCCAACGGGTTAGGGAGAAGTTCAAAAGAGAAGGGGCGGGAAAAAGAAATGAAAATGACGCCGCCAAAGGCAGAAGAATAATGATCCATTTTTCCGCCAGGTTCTTTGAATTCAGTCACTTCAGCCTCAAAAGCTAGCTCGGCAATTTTCTGGATGTTTTGAGCTTCTGGAGTCTGGCCGGCTTCGAGGAGAAATTTGACCCAAGCCACAACCAGGGCCGAGCTGCTGGCTGTACCGGAATTAATGGGAATAGTGCTTTTGATTTGCACGTCCCAACCGTGAGGTAGGCGGTAACCCAACCGATGGATGATGTTCAGCGTGCTCCGCAAGTAGTCGCGAGGCTGACTATATTCTAAAGGAATATTTAGGGGAATTTCTTGATAGTCATTTATATCCGGCAGAGAAAGGCGAATGATATCCTGGCTGTTGGGGCTTCCGGAAATGGTTAACCGGAGATCGATTGCCCCAGCTAAGATGGATAACCCAAAATAGTCCTGGTGTTCACCCAGAAGACAAATTCGCCCTGGAGCCGAAATTTTTAATTTTTGACCATTCATCCCCTTCTTTTTGCCAAACAAATTTACTTCTGTCAACTTTCAATGTGTTTGGATTGATTTTATCCCCTATTTTCTTTATAACAATAGCGCTGGTTGATCATGAAAATTACTTTTCTTGGAACAGGCGGAGCAGTAGCTACTGAGGAAAGAGACAATACTTCTCTATTAGTTGCCCAGGGTAAATTTTTAGCTTTAGTTGATTGCCCTGGCGGAGTGGTTCAAAAGATAAAAAAAGCTGGTTATCTCCCTCAAAATTTGCAAGCTATCTTGGTTACTCATGTCCATCCTGACCACATTTATGGATTGCCTTCTTTAATTCATAGTTTAATGCTGGAAGACATGACCTTAGAATTGTATGGTTCTTCGGCCTCGATATTATTTTGTCAAAAATTATTGGATTTGTTTCAATTGCGGGAGAATAAAATAAAATGCAGGGTCAGGTTTAAAGAGCTTGAACCGGCAGAAGTAGTTTGGTTAACTCCTGAACTTTCCCTGACCTCGATGTCTATGAACCACCATCCGTCTTCGGTGAGCTTTTTCTTGGCTATCAATCAAGAAAAGAAAATTGCTTATTCCGGAGATACGCCACCCGATGAGAATTTTTTTCAAAGAGTCAAAGGTTGTGACTGTGTTATCCATGATTGTAGTGCTCCTTCTCGTTTTTTTGAGCTTTACCCTCAACTTCGAATGATGCATACCGATGCTCTGACTTTGGGGCGTCTAGCCGAAAAAGCAGAGATAAAAAGATTAATCCCTTGCCATTTTTTTGGTGAAGTTCAATTCAGTTTGACCGAGATTATTGAGGAAATTAGGGCTTTCTATCACCGAGAGTTGTTTGTTCCGGAAGATTTTTCTTCGGTGTGCATTTAATTTTCTAAGTAATAGTGAAAGAGAAATAGACAACTTTAAGCCGATGTGGAAAAATCTGAAGATGGATTTTAAGAAAAAAATTATGGATAAAACCCCTAAAAAAGAATTAATGTCCAAGACATAAAGAAGAAAATGAGGTTTTTACTTCTTTTGATGGGAGTTTTGGTCTTTTTCATAGCGGGATGTCAAGTGGAAGATAAAAGAATCAAGGCTGATTTAGTCCTCAAAAACGGAATTGTCTGGACTGGTGAGGCGGAAATGCCGGGGGCAGAAGCGGTAGCTGTTGCTCAGGGAGAGATTGTGAGGGTAGGTAGCAATGATGATGTTAAAGAGCTAATTGGTCCGGAAACTCAACTTATTGACCTCCAGCAAAAGCTTCTTTTACCCGGTTTTATCGATAGCCACACCCATTTTCTAGATGGTGGATTTTCATTAACGCGGATTAATCTTCAGGGAGTTACCACTAAAGATGAATTTATTGGCCGAGTGGAAACCAAAGCTAAGGAGCTAGCTCCTGGAGAGTGGATTCTCGGCGGTAACTGGGATCACCAAGATTTAAATCCTCCTCAACTGCCGCGAAAGGAGTGGATTGACCCGGTAACCACAGAGAATCCCGTTTGCGTTTTTCGTCATGACGTCCATATGGTTCTAGTTAATAGTTTGGCGTTGAAAATGGCTGGTCTTACCTCTCAGAGTCCATCTCCTCCGGGGGGTGAGATTGTCAAGGATGAAACAGGGGCGTTAACCGGAATTCTTAAGGATGCCGCTATTAACCTTGTTACTCGATTAATACCCGAACCAAGTGAGGAGGAAAAAATAGAAGCTGCTCGCCGAGCTTTGGCGGAAGCCCGGCGATGGGGACTAACTTCCATTCATGATATGTCGGGATTAGATGCTTTTTATACTTACCATAACTTACTGGAAAGGGGAGAATTAACAGCTCGAATCATTGTTTATCCTCCATTACGCTTAATAGATAATCCAGAGGAATTATTAAAGGCCAGAGCGCAGAGTAATGAATTTTTAAAAATAGGAGGAGTTAAAGGCTTTACTGATGGCTCTTTGGGTTCCGGAACAGCTTTATTTTTTGATCCCTATCTTGACCAACCAGGAAATTGTGGTCTTTTAGCCGAAGATATGTTTCCCGAAGGAATAATGAAACAGAGATTGGCCAAAGCGGCTCAGGTGGGATTGCCGGTGGCTGTTCATGCCATTGGGGATCGTGCTAATCATCTCCTGTTGGATGTGTATCAAGAAATAAATGATGAATTTGGCTTTCAAGAGAGACGATGGCGAATCGAGCATGTTCAACATCTCCTTCCCGAAGACATCCCCCGGTTGTCTCAATTAGGAGTTATTGCTTCCGTTCAACCCTACCATCTTGTAGACGATGGCTGTTGGGCGGAGAAAAAGATAGGTCTTCAAAGATGCCAAACAACGTATGCTTTTCATTCCTTACTGGAAAGAGGAGCTATTTTAGCCGGAGGATCAGATTGGCCGGTAGCTCCTCTTAATCCCCTGACAGGAATTTATGCCGCGGTGACGAGACAGACAGCTGATGGGCGTCACCCGCAAGGTTGGATTCCTCGGGAGAAAATTTCAATCGACCAGGCTGTTCGAGCTTATACCTGGGGTGGAGCTTGGGCCGAGAAAGCCGAGGAAAAGAAAGGAACAATAAAAAAAGGAAAACTGGCGGATTTAGTTGTTCTTAATCGCCCTATTTTTAAGATTGTCCCCGGGGAAATAAAAAGGGTAAAAGTTGACTTGGTGATCATTGCCGGAAAGATTATTTTTGAGAGAGAAGAGTCTAAAGAATGATTCCCATTTATTTTATAGTCCTGATACTGGCCTTTGTTTTGATGTTTAAATCGGCTGATTTTTTTATCGAAGGCTCGGTGGGATTAGCGCAGGTTTTTGATTTACCCAAGTTGGTAGTTGGGATAGTTTTAGTTGGGCTAGCCACCACTGCCCCCGAGTTAGCTGTTTCAGTCCAATCAGCCTATCTTGGCCATCCTGAAATTGCCTTGGGGAATGCTATCGGTTCAGTTATCGTTGATGATGGAGTAGCGTTGGCCCTAGCTGGGCTTTTAGCCGCGGGGCCAATTTTTGTTAATTGCCGATTAATTCGATTTGTTGGTGCTTTTTTACTAGGGATCGATCTGGCCGCTTTTCTTTTGGCTTTAAATGGAACCATCGGGCGACTGGAGGGATTGATTTTTTTGGTTCTCCTCGTAGTGTATTATATTATTTTAATCAAGAATAGAGATATTGGAGAAACATTTGCCGCTGAAGAGGAAAAGCTTCTCAAAGATATCAAAAAAGTTCGTTCCACCCGCTACCAACAATTAAAGAAATCTTCTTTTTATTTTGGCGGGGGGATTATAGGAGTCCTCCTGACCAGTCGATTAGTTATTTGGTCAGCCACGAATATAGCTCGTTCATTTTCAATCTCGGAAACAGTCATCGGTTTAACCATCATTGCCATCGGAACTTCTTTGCCTGAGATTAGCACCTGTATCGTTGCCGCGCGAAAGGGAGAGGGGGAAATAGCAGTTGGAGATATCATTGGGGCCGATATCCTTAATATTCTGTGGATTATCGGAGCCTCAGCTTTAGTCAATCCCATTGACGTGGAGTTGAAAGTTATTTATTTCTCCTTTCCGGCTATGTTAATCATCGTTACGACTATGCTTTTGTCATTAAATATAGGATGCCGCTTAACCAAGCCTCGCAGTGCTCTTCTCTTAGGGCTATATGTCATTTATTTCTTTTTAGTAATGAAATTTTTTGTGTTTTAATAAAAAAATATTATTCTTAACAATTGTTTCTCCTGGAGAGATGACTGCCCAAGAATTCTTATTGTTCTAAAAGGTTAATTCTGGTATATTAACTCTTCTAAAATTGGAGGGTAAAATGAATATTGGGATATTAAACGAAAGCAATAAGATCGAAAACAGGGCGGGGTTATCTCCCAGTAGTGTTTCGATGCTTGTTGAGAAAGGTCATCGGGTATATATCCAGGCTGGGGCTGGTTTGCGAGCTGGTTACGCCAATGAGGAGTATTCCAATTTGGGAGCTGAAATCGTCTTCACCAAAGATGAGATATTTGGTCGTTCCGATGTAGTACTCAACATTTCTCCTCTTGATGAGGAAGAGAGCCATTTAGCTAAGGAAGGACAGGTTCTTTTTGGATTTCACCACTTAGCGGTGGCGAAGAGAAATGTAATTGAAGAACTATTGAGAAAAAAGGTGACGATTATCGGTTATGAAATAGTTCAAGACGACGAAGGTGAGCTTCCTTTCCTTGAAGGTTTAAGTGAAATTGCAGGCCAAATGTGCGTAGCCATTGCTGGTCATTATTTACAAACTACTTATGGGGGGCGAGGGATAATTCTAGGGGGGGTAGTGACCTGTCCTCCAGCTACAGTTGTCGTCGTCGGCAGTGCGGTTTTGGCCAAGAGCGCGATTAAAGCTTTTCTTGGTGCTGGAGCCCAAACCATTGCTTTAGGCCGGCACATGGATCGCATGAGAGCTCTTGAAGAGATAACTTCGGGTCAAGTAGTAACCATGATTGCTACTAGCTACAATTTAGCTCGCATGGTGAAAATAGCTGATGTGGTTATCGGAGCAGTTTTGCGACCAGGTGAGAAAGCTCCGATCATGATTACTAAAGATATGGTCCGATCGATGAATAAAGGAGCGGTCATCATTGACTTATCAATTGACCAGGGAGGCTGTATTGAAACAAGTCGGCCCACAACCCTTGAGCATCCCGTTTATACTGAGGAAGGAGTTATCCATTACTGTGTTCCCAATATTACTTCTGCTGTGAGCCGAAGCTCAACCAAGGTTCTTTCCAACATGGTTACTCCTTGGTTATTGGAAATGGGAGAGAAAGGCTTGGAAGAGGTTCTTAAATCCAGCCCAACTTTAGCCCGCGGAGTTTATGTCTATCAGGGAAATATTTCTAAGGAAAATATTGCTGAACGGTTTGGATTGCCGTATCGACCTCTTTGAAACCAAAGGAGAAAGGATGTAGTGATGGAGCCCAGAAAACGCGGTCAACTTATTCATCTTTTACATCAGGCTCAAACTCAAGAAGGTTATATTTCGGCCGAGGCCATTGCCGCAATTGCCCGCAAGTTGAAAATTTCAGAAGGAGAAGTTTTTGGCGTGGTGACTTTTTACAAGGGGTTTTCTTTAAAACCGCAAGGAAAACACAAAGTTACGTTGTGCATGGGAACGGCTTGTCATGTGCGCGGGGCCCCTTTAATCTTGGACGAATTGGAGAGAACCTTGCAAATTCCCGCTGGAGAGACAACCCCTGATGGTTTGTTTACCTTGGAAACTGTTAATTGTGTTGGTGCTTGTGCCTTGGGGCCGATTGTTATTGTGGATGGTGAATATCACGGACAGGTGAAGCCCCGGGAAGTCAAAAACCTTCTGGTTAAGGTGGATGAAAATTTAGATCGGTTAAAAGAACAATGAAAATTACCAATATCGAAAAACTGAAGGAAAAGGTCATTAACTCTCGAGATAAAACAAAGACCTGGGTAACGGTTTGCGGAGGGACAGGGTGTCATGCTTACGGCTGTATGAAAGTTGTCGAGGCTTTCCAAGAAGAAATTAAAAAGAAAAACTTGGTGGACACGGTGGGAGTAAGGACTACAGGCTGTCATGGATTCTGTGAACGGGGACCACTGGTGGTAATTCAACCCGAAGGTATTTTTTATCAGCGGGTGGGAGTGGATGATGTGCCTGCTATTGTTGAAGAGACGGTGGTCAATAAAAAGATTGTCGAGAAATTACTCTACCGGGATCCGCAAACCAAGCAGGCTATAATTCATGAACAAGATGTTCCTTTTTATAGCAAGCAAAAAAGGATTATTTTTGGCAACAATGGATTGATTGATCCCACCGATATTCGCGACTACATCGCTGTGGATGGTTATCAAGCCCTGGCCAAAGTGCTCTTTGAGATGACGGCTGATGAAGTTATCAAAGAGATCAAAAAATCAGGTTTAAGAGGACGAGGTGGGGCCGGTTTTTTAACGGGGTTGAAATGGGAGATTTGCCGCCGAGAGTCAGCGCCAATTAAATACCTTATCTGCAATGCTGATGAAGGAGATCCAGGGGCTTACATGGATCGTAGTCTTTTAGAGGGTAATCCTCACTCCGTGATTGAGGGAATGATCATTGGGGCTTACGCCATCGGAGCAACAGAAGGATTTATTTATGTTCGGATGGAGTATCCTTTAGCGGTCAAGAATATAACGATAGCCATCGAACAAGCGCGGAAGTTTGGCCTTCTGGGGGAATCCATCCTTGGCTCTGAGTTTAGTTTTGAACTCCATGTTTTCAAGGGAGCTGGTGCTTTTGTTTCAGGAGAAGAAACATCGTTGATGGCTTCCATCGAAGGGCGGCGTGCTTTTCCTCGACAAAAACCACCATTTCCAGCCCAAAAAGGATTATGGGGATATCCCACCAACATTAACAATGTGGAAACTTGGGCCAATGTGCCTCTCATTATTAATAAGGGAGCTGATTGGTATTCAAAAATTGGAACAAAGTCCAGTAAGGGGACCAAGATATTTTCTCTAGTGGGGAAAATAAATAATACAGGTTTGGTTGAAGTGCCGATGGGGATAAGCCTGCGAGAAATAATTTATGAAATCGGAGGAGGAATAAAAGATAATAAAAAATTTAAAGCCGTGCAAACAGGAGGCCCTTCAGGAGGGTGTATTCCTGCCGAAATGCTCGATCTACCAATTGATTTTGATACTTTGACCAAAGCCGGATCTATGATGGGCTCGGGAGGAATGATTGTCATGGATGAAGATACCTGCATGGTCGATGTGGCTCGCTATTTCCTCCAGTTTACTCAAGAAGAATCATGTGGCAAATGTGTTCCTTGTCGCTTGGGAACTCGCCAGCTCTATGAGATATTAACCCGGATAACCAAAGGACAGGGAGAACCTGAGGATCTTAAAAGATTAAAAGATTTAGCCAAGACGGTTAAAACCGGGTCTTTATGCGGTTTAGGACAAACAGCTCCTAACCCTGTTCTTACCACCCTTAAGTATTTTCGCCATGAATATGAAGCCCACATCTTTCGTCATGAATGCCCCGCTCTATCTTGTAAAGATTTAATCATTTATTACATTGAACCAGAAAAATGTGTGGGATGTTTGCTATGTCTGAAGAATTGCCCGGTGGGCGCCATTAGTGGGGAAAGGAAACAAGTCCACGTTATTGACCAGGAGCTATGTGTTAAGTGTGGAGCGTGTTTGGACGTTTGTCCTCCCAAGGTTCGGGCCGTGTCGAAGTATACAGGCAAGAAAAAACAGCAAATCTTAAATAAAGAGAAAAAGGCGAGAAGAAGATGACGATGAAAATTGTAATTAACGGACAAGCTTTGGAAGTTTCCCCAGATAAAACTATCTTAGATATTGCCCGGGAAAATAACATTTTTATTCCCTCTCTCTGTGATCACTCTCTTCTTGAACCTTTTGCTGGTTGCCGATTGTGTCTAGTGGAGATCAAGGGGCGAAAAGCCTTTGTCCCCTCCTGTGCTACTTTTCCTGAAGAAGGGATGGAAGTGGTTACTGATTCTCCTAAGTTAAAAAAGATGAGGCGGGAAATTCTCGAGTTAATTTTGACCGAGCATCCGCATGCTTGTCTCATTTGTCAAGAAAAGGAGAATTGTGATGAGTTTAAGTCCACCATCCGAAAAGTAGGGGAAGTCACGGGTTGTGTTTTATGTCCTAACAATGGTCAATGTGAACTGCAAGAATTAGTGGAATATGTGGGTTTAAAGAAAGTTAGGTATCCCGCCGTTTATAGAAATGAAGAAATAAGAAAAAACGATCCTTTCTTCGAGAGAAATAATAATCTCTGTATTCTTTGTGGTCGATGTGTTCGAATTTGCCAAGAAGTCCGAGGAAATGGCGTATTAACTTTCATTTCTCGGGGAACCGAAACTATTATTGGGACGGTCTTAGACAAGAGTCTAATTGACTCTGGCTGTCAATTTTGTGGTGCTTGCCTTGATGTTTGTCCCACGGGAGCTTTAGAAGAAAAGGGCCGAAAATATGAGTTGCTTCCCGATGAGAAGAAACCAGGCTTTTGTGGATTATGCAGCGTGGGATGTCAAGGAATTTATGAGCTGCGCCAAGGAAGAATAATTGGATTGAAACCAGAAGTAAATTCATTTAATCAAGGTCAATATTGTGTCCGCGGAAAGTTTGTTCTTCGTGAATTGATTAACTCTGAGCAACGTATCTCCTATCCTTATCGGCGCCAAGACCAGCAGCTGGAAAGAATTTCTTGGGAAGAGGCTGTTGATCAAATTGCCGAGAAATTAAAGTCTTACCGAGGAGATGAAATTGCCTGCATCTCTTCTCCTTGCTCAAGCGTAGAAAATCTTTTTGCTTTCTTTAAGTTTGCTCAAGAAGTTTTAAAGACGGTGAATTTTTATTCACCAAGTGTCTACTCAGCTCTTGCTCACTGGCCGCTAAGTAAAGGTGATGATGCGGCTGAGGTTTGGAACCATGTTCAAGATTTTAAAGAAATATTTGCCTGGGGAGCTGATTTAAGGGTTTCCCATCCCATCCTTTGGGTAAAAATACTGGAGGCAGTGAGAAACGGATCATCATTATTTGTTTTTGATTTTATCTCAAGCCCAGGCGATCGATGGGCCGAGAAAAAAGTAAATTTATTTCCTTTGACTTATCTAGGCTTCTTGGCTGAAATTGTTAATCAACTCCTTCAGATAAAGAAAGATAATGGTTCTCTTTCTGAGGAAGAAAATAATTTGCTTTCTGCAGGAGAGAAGAAACTATTAGCCCAACGTCTTTCGGCCAAAGAAATGAGGAAGGCCAGGAAAGCGGCTGAGATCCTGGCTAAGTCCAGCTCTCGAGTTTTTATGATTGGCGACCGAATGGTCATTAGTAAAAATGGAAGTCAAGCTTTATTACTTCTGGAGAAGATAGCTCGTCTTTGTCAGGCCAAGTTGGTAATTCTTCCTCAGGATAGCAATTCCCGGGGAGAAAGAGAGTTGGCCGCTGTCCGAGGAATATCATTTAAACCTCTCTCGGATTTGTCTAAGAGGATTGTTAATCGTCAAGTCAAGGCGGTAATTAGTGTGGGGGCAGTGAGTGCCTCTTTATCAGGACCGCACCTAGAATTGCAGGTTGTGCTTGATTCATATTGGACGGAAGGAGCAAAGGAAGCTGATTTTGTGCTTCCTATAAATAATTTTTGGGAAGAAGAGGGTAGTTTCCTTAATGCCGCCGCCCGATGGCAAATTTTTCCAGCCATCATCTCCCCACCAGACGAAGCTCTCCCGGAATGGGGAGTTTTTAATCAATTGGCTGAAAAAATGAGTAAATCTAAGTGGCAATGGACTTCGATCGACCGGGTTCGCCGAGATCTTAAGAAAGAAGTAAAAAGTTTAGCCAAGGTTTCTTTTCCAAAAATTAAGCAAGGGAGTGCTTTTATTTGGCAGCCTTTTGTCCAGGAAAAAGAATCCTTTTCAAAGGAAAGGGAACTCAAGCTGGAGATGGAAACTTTGGGAGCGGCTCAAGCGGAAGATTATTTTTTAATAACTTCTCCTTCTTCCGACCAGTATCGGAGCTTAGCTTTAGCCGAAGTCAGTCGAGGCTTAGCCCTTTTACGCCATCATCGCTGGGCCTATTTTCATCCCGAGGACCTGTCTTCTCTGCAGTTAAGTGAAGGAGATGAAGTGTTTCTTAGCTCATCAAAGGGAAAGATAAAAGCAGTGGTGAAGAGTTCGCCTTTTATTCCTTCGCGGACTGTCTATATGAGTTTTACTTGGGGAGGAGCGGAAGAGTCTAATCTAGCCGATTGGTTGTGGCCGGAGGGTTCGATGATTATTCCCATTAAGATAGAAAGAGGGTAATAATGGCCGAGATAATAAAAAGAGAACGTTTAGTCCCCAATATCCATTGCGTAGAAATTGAGGCTCCTGAAATTGCTCGTAAATGTCAACCAGGTCAGTTCATCATCGTGATGCCGGATGAAAAGGGAGAAAGAATTCCGTTAACCGTAGCTGATTGGGATCGGGAGAGTGGGACCGTCACCTGTGTTTTTCTCGTAGTTGGAACTTCGACTCATAAGTTGAGCTTTCTTCAAGCAGGAGATGAGATCCCTGTTGTCGTTGGACCATTGGGCCGACCAACTAAAATCGAGAAATTAAACACAGTGATGGTTATCGGTGGTTGTTATGGAATTGGGGCCATTTATCCTTTAGCTCGAGCTTATAAGAACTTGGGTAGTAAGGTTTTGACTTTAATCGATGTTAAAGCGGATTATCTTTTTTACTGGAAAGAGAAATTTGAAGAAGTTTCCGATGAGATATTTGTTTCCTCAAGAGATTATGTCTATGATTGTCAGGGCTATGTTCCTCAGATCCTGAAGAAGATCCTAAGAGAAAGGAAGCAAAAGATAAACCGGGTTTATGCTAGCGGATGTACTTATTTGTTATATACCTGTGCTCAAGCTACTCAACCAGCCCGAATTGAAACTATAGTTGCTCTTAATCCCATCATGGTTGATGGCACGGGCATGTGTGGAGCTTGTCGCGTTACGGTTGGAGGGAAAACAAAATTTGCTTGTGTTGATGGCCCCGACTTTGATGGTCATCAAGTAGATTGGGAAGAGCTTTTTGCTCGACGAAAGTCATATTTTGATGATGAAATCCAATCTCTTTGTTATTGGGAGAGAAAAACTTTCCCTTGAGGATTAATTTGCGAAGAAAAGAGTAAAAATGGTCGAGAAAAATCAATTATCACCAGATGTCAAAGAAAAACTAAAACAGGAATATTTAAAAGGATGGCGTTTAGCCTTAAGAAAATCGATTCCAGTTAAAGAGAGGATGAAAATCCCTCGGCAGAAAATGCCCGAGAGAGAACCTGAGGAGAGGAACCGTGATTTTTGCGAAGTTAATCTTGGGTTGGCCGAAGAGGCAGCTCGTAAGGAAGCCGCTCGATGCCTTGATTGTGCTAACCCTCAGTGTGTACTGGGCTGCCCTGTGAGGATTGATATTCCCACCTTTATCAAATTAATTGAGAAAGGTGATTTCATTCAAAGTGCCCGGAAAATAAAGGAAACGAATTCTTTGCCAGCCATATGTGGCCGAGTCTGTCCCCAAGAAAGTCAATGTGAGGCCCTCTGTAATCTGAAAAAAGCCACAGGAGTTCCGGTAGCTATCGGAAATTTAGAGAGATTTGTTTCTGACTATGAGCGCCTCCACGGGGAAGTTTATATTCCACCTCCAGCCCCGGCTACAGGTCATAAAGTAGCGGTTCTTGGAGCCGGCCCTGCCGGGCTAACAGTTGCCGGTGAACTTGTAAAAAAAGGACACCAAGTCACCGTGTTTGAGGCTCTCCATGTGGCAGGAGGAGTTTTGGTTTATGGGATTCCTGAATTTCGTCTGCCGAAGGGTATCTTGGAAGCCGAAGTAGATTATTTAAAAAAATTGGGCGTTGAATTTCGGATGAATTTTGTGGTGGGCTTAACCGCAACGCTTGATGATTTGCGCCAAGAGGGATACGAGGCTTTTTTCATTGGTACAGGAGCCGGCTTGCCCAATTTTATGCGTATTCCAGGGGAAAATTTAATAGGTGTATATTCTGCCAATGAGTATCTAACCCGAGTTAACTTGATGAGAGCTTATGCTTTTCCTGAGTATGATACTCCTGTTTTTCGCGGAAAAAGGGCTGCCGTCATCGGCGGAGGAAATGTAGCAATGGATGCTGTTCGCACGGCGAAGAGGTTGGGAGCCGAGGAAGCCACCATCGTTTACCGTCGGTCTCGAAAGGAGATGCCAGCCCGGGAGGAAGAAATTAAACATGCGGAAGAAGAAGGGATTAAGTTTCATTTTCTAACAGCTCCCATTCGCTACTTAGGAGATGATTGTTACCGGGTAAGAGCGATGGAGTGTATCCAGATGGAACTGGGGGAACCAGATTCTTCCGGAAGGCGTCGCCCAGTTCCTATTCCTGGTTCGGAGTTTACCATGGAAGTTGACTTAGTTGTAGTAGCCATTGGTCAAAGCCCCAATCCTCTTATTCCCCAGACAACTCCAGAGCTCAAAGTGGGTAAATGGGGTAATGTGGAAGTTGACTGGGAAACCATGGCCACATCAGTCGAAGGAGTGTATGCTGGTGGAGACATCATTCGTGGAGGAGCCACGGTGATTCTAGCCATGGGAGATGGACGAATAGCGGCCCGAGAAATTGATAATTATCTCAATTCATTGGAGAATAGATAGTTCTTTTCCAATAGAAGGAAAGCTTAAGAAATTTGTTAAAGGAGGATAAAAATGAGCTGGGTTGACGAGTATAAAAAGAAGCTTTGTTCTGCTGAAGAAGCAGTTTCGGTGATTAAGAATCATAATCGAGTTTATATCAGCGGCAATGCGGCCACTCCTTATACTTTAATGAGTGCATTGGCCCAGAGAAAGGATGAATTAATAGAGGTGGAATTAACCCATGTTCTTCTTCTGGGAGAAGATCCTTTTTCGGCCCCCGAAATGGAAGGACATTTTCGTCATAATTCCCTTTTTGTCGGACCAGCGGATCGAAAGGCTATCAATGAAGGGCGGTCGGCTTATGTTCCTATCTTCCTTCATCAGATTCCGGATCTTTTTTACTCGGGGCAAATGCCGTTAGATGTGGCCATACTTCACCTTTCACCTCCTGATGAGCATGGTTTCATGAGCTTCGGAGTGGAGGTTTTAGCTTCCAAAGCAGCCGCCGAGACAGCTAAACATGTTATCGCTCAGGTGAATGATAAAATGCCTCGCGTTTTGGGAGATTCCTTTATTCATGTTTCCAGGGTGGATAAAATTGTTGAAATTTCGGAAGATTTACCTGAGTTAGCGAAAAAACCCTCGACCGAGGTGGAAAAGAAGATTGGCAAGTTTATCGCCGATTTGATTGAAGATGGAAGTACCTTGCAGCTAGGAATTGGAGGGATACCCGATGCCGTTTTAGCTGAACTGAAGACCAGGCGGGACTTGGGAATTCATACCGAGATGGTGTCTGATGGGGTTATGGAGGGAATTCAAGAAGGGATAATTACGGGAGCCAGGAAGACCTTTCATCCTTACAAAGTGATCTTGACTTTTATGTTGGGTTCTAAAAAATTATATGAATTTTCCAATAATAACCCCATTTTCGAGGCTCATCCCACCGATTATACCAATCATCCTTTTAATGTCGCTCGTAATGAGAAAATGATTGCCATTAATTCGGCTATCGAAGTGGATATCACCGGTCAAGTTTGTTCCGATTCGATCGGGACTTACATTTATAGTGGTTTCGGTGGGCAAGTTGATTTTATCCGGGGAGCAGCTCACTCCAGAGGCGGAAAACCAATAATTGCTCTTCCTTCCACCGCTAAGGGAGGCGAGTTATCGAGGATAGTCCCCTTTCTCAAACAAGGAGCCGGGGTGGTCACCACCAGGGCTGATGTTAAATATGTGGTCACCGAATACGGGGTAGCCTATCTTCATGGTAAAAACCTTCAGGAAAGAACAGAAGCTTTAATTAACATCTCTCATCCCAAGTTTAGAGCCGATTTAATTAAAGAGGCAAAGAAACGGAATCTGCTTAAGTAAACCTTTCCCTTAAGGGGAGTAATTTGCCCGAACAAAATTTTCTGTTTCCCGGAGCTAAAGGTCATCTGGGAACCGACGAATCAGGCAAAGGGGATTATTTTGGCCCGTTGGTTGTTGCCGGTCTGTTTTTACCTGCCGGGCAGGCAAGTGTTTTAGCTGAATTAGGGGTTAGGGATAGCAAGAAATTTGCTGATAGCCGAGTTCAGGAATTAGCTCAGCTTTTAAAACAAGGTTATCATCACTCTTTAGTTGTTATCGGTCCGGAGAAATATAATGAATTGTACACCAAAATGAGAAATTTGAATCGACTGCTGGCTTGGGCGCATGCTCGGGTTATTGAAAATGTCCTAGAGAAAGTTGATTGTCGAAGAGTCGTAACCGACCAATTTGGCGATAAGCTCTATGTTTTGAATGCATTAATGAAAAAAGGGCGGCAGATTGAGTTGATCCAGAGACCAAAAGCTGAGCAGGATATGGCTGTGGCGGCGGCTTCGATATTGGCCCGGGCGGAATTTTTGAGACGCCTATCTTATCTTTCCCAAGAAGTGGGAGTTGACCTTCCTAAGGGTGCTTCGCCTAAAGTACAGGAAGTTGGTTATCAATTAGTTAAAAAAAAAGGCCAAGAGATATTGAAGCGGGTGGCCAAAGTGCACTTTAAAACCACTCAAAAGATTTTGGCCTTGCTGGGGGATTAATTTAAGTGACGAAAAGAAGAAGCAATTGACTACTGGGTAACAAGCATTTACAATAACTTTGTGAGTAAAGATAAAGTAACGATCAAACTTCCTCGACCTCTATATAACCGGGTTAAGAATATCATTGAAGGTAGCGGTTTTGGCAGTGTTAATGAATTTGTGGTCTATGTGCTTAGAGACTTAGTTTCCATGCATGAATCAAGTAGTTCGGAATTAACTAGAGAGGAAGTAGAAAAAATCAGGCAGCGCTTGAAAAACTTAGGTTACTTCTAGGGCTTTTTCCCAAGATTTCTTTCATTTTTAACTTGATTGTGGTCAAGAAGAGACAGACTAAGAAACTATAAAAAAATTAAATTTGAGTCATTCCTGACCAAACCTTGAATGAAGAACAGAAATGTTTTTTCCTATACAACTACTTATGGAGTTTAGTAAAATTTTATCCTTTTTTATTTAAACAGATAGGTTTCCATGATGCTCTTGATGAAACTGCTTATCTTGGTTTTAGTTTTACTCGTTTTAATTAGGCTAAAGATAGAAATAAGTATTGTTCTTCTCTTGGGAACAGGGCTTCTTGAAATTCTTTTCCCCGTTCCCCTTGGTGTCTTCTGGCGAAACATTGGAGAGAGTATCTTTAACTCTCAATCCCTATCTTTGGTAGGAATTGTTGTCTTGGTGCTTTTTCTTGGGCGTTTTCTCCAGATCCAGGGTAATTTTAACCAGATGGTTCGCTCTCTTCAGCAATCCATAAGAGAACCTCGTTTAATTTTAGCGATTCCTCCTGCTCTCATCGGTCTTTTGCCGATGCTGGGAGGAGCCTTGGTTTCAGCTCCGATAGTTGAAGAGGCCAGCCGGAAGTGGTCGCTCTCGCCCGCTTGGAAAACCTTTTACAATTATTGGTTTCGCCACATTTGGGAGTATTGTTGGCCACTCTATGTCAATATGATTCTGGCAGCGGCAATTATTCAAGTGCCGATTATGAGAATTTCAATTTTTCAGTTTCCGTTTACCTTGCTGGCCGCGGCTTTGGGCTTATTTGTCCTTTTTCGCCAAGTTAAGCCTATTGACATTCCCGCAAAAAAATTAAAGCCCCGGGAAGTTCTCACCCATCTAGGGGAGAGTTTATGGGCTATTTGGCCGATCATCTTGATCATTATTTTTATTTTTATCTTTAAGCTCAGCATGCTTTTAGCTTTGGCCTTGAGTGTGGGATTAACCCAAGTTTTTTTCCGTTCCCCATTACCCAAAAGATGGCAAATTTTTAAAGAAAGTTTTTCGTGGAAAACCGTCCTTTTGGTTTTAGCCGTCATGATATTTAAAGGAATGCTGGAAAAGTCATCCGCTCTCACTGGATTGGAGCAGTTACTTCATACTGATGGATGGTGGGCTTATTTTTTACTATTTTTCATTCCTTTTGTGTTGGCTTTTCTTACGGGTGTTAACCATGCTTACGTGGGGATTTCTTTTCCTCTTCTTCTGCCCATTATTGGTCAAGGCAATCCTGATATGATTTTGCTCATGTTTGCTTATGTGAGTGGTTTTGTGGGGATCCTTCTTTCTCCAGCGCATCTCTGTTTGGTTCTGACCCTTGATTATTTTCGAGCGAGCCTAAAGGATGTTTATCGAATCATGATTATTCCCGTTATTATTATTTTTATGGCTGCTTTTCTTGTCTTGCTTGTTTTCCGGATAGTTTGAAAAGAAGCGGTAAGTTTAAAGATTGGTGTTCAAGCTTTCTCTAGAAGTTATAGACTTTAGTTTTATCCTAATCGGGTGGGACTGAAAATGGTAACATAAGTGAATCTAAAAAGAGAAAAGTTGATCAGGATAATTTAATGAATAACAATAAAAAGAGAATCTAAACACTGTTGAGGAGGCCACTCATGACTAACGATTCAACAATCAGAATTTATTATGATGACCCTTACCAGATTGAATTTACAGCCCGAATAATCGACCAAGTTAAGCAGGGCGATAATTGGGGCCTAGTTCTGGATAGGACTTGTTTTTATCCCGAATCGGGGGGACAACCAGCAGATAAAGGTTGGCTAGATGGAGTTCAGGTCATTTATGTCTCGGAAGAAAAGGATAAGATTTTTCATTGGGTTACTCAACCACTCCCAGGGCCTCAAGTAAAAGGGAAAATCGATTGGTCGCGTCGTTTTGATCATATGCAACAACATGCTGGTCAACATGTGTTAAGTCAAAGTTTTTATGAACTTTATCAAGCCGAAACTCTTTCCTTTCATTTAGGAGAACAAACCGCATCGGTGGAAATAGATTTATCCCAAGCAAGTTATGAGCTGGTGCAAAGGGTTGAAGAGCGGGCCAACCAGATTATCTTTGAGAACAGGGAAATTAAAACTTACTTTGTTTCCCCTTCCAATCTTCATCAAATTCCGCTTCGTAAGCCCCCCAAAAAAACAGGAGACATCAGGGTGGTTGAAGTTGATAAATTTGACTATTCTGCCTGTGGTGGCACTCATCCGCGCCGGACCGGGGAGATAGGATTGATTAAAATAACTAGGTGGGAAAAAATTCGCCAAAATATTCGTTTTGAATTTGTGTGTGGCCGGCGAGCCCTAGCTGATTATCAACGGAAAACAATGGTTACCAGAGAATTGGTTAGCCTCCTCAATGTTCATCAAGAGGAAATAAAAGAATCAGTCCAGAAGACATTAGCCCAGGTGAAGCAAATCCGAAAAAAATTGAACAAAGCCAAGGAAGAGTTAAGCCGCTACCAAGCCCAGGAAATGGCCAGCCAAGCCCAAACTTTTTTTATCACTGAGTATTATCAGGATAAAACTCCCGAGGAAGTTAAATTTTTAGCCCGCCAGATTATCCGCTGTGGGCCTTATGCTACTTTATTAGCCACGCGGGTAGGGGGGATGATCCATGTGGTCATGGCGGTGGCCGATGAGTTGGAGATTAATTTAAGAGAGTTTCAATCCTTAATTGGGGACATTATTAAGGGCAAAGGAGGCGGCAGTCCTACTCTTCTTGAATTTAGAGGAGAGAAACCAGATATGTTTTCGCAATTGGTTAAGGAAATAACGCAGAATTTTAAAAAGCGCTATCCAAATGTCTTAGCCGAAAAAGGTGAAAAAAATAATTTGACTTTAACCTGAGATTTTTTCTTCTTGTTCCTTTTCCTCGGAGATAAAAAACCGAGAGGTGATTAGGACTATATTTGATTTGCTGGAGCAAGAAATTAATTATTCATAACGAAGGGAGACGATGGGATCAGTCCGGGCCGCCTTCTGAGCGGGGAAGATACCAAAGAAAAGGCCGACGGAAATAGAGACTCCTAAGCCTAAAGCAACTGACCAGGCTGTTACCGAAGCAGGAAGGGGAGTGGCGGCTCGAACTAAAAAAGCGATGAGAAAGCCAAGGATGACTCCGATGGTTCCTCCCGTGCCGGTCAAAAAGACCGCTTCGATCAGGAATTGACGAAGAATATCGCCTGCTCGGGCGCCAATGGCTTTGCGAATGCCAATTTCTCTTGTTCTCTCTTTTACTGCTACCAGCATGATATTCATAACGCCGATGCCTCCCACCAATAATCCAATAGAAGAAATAGCAATCATCACCAAGTAGGCAGCCCCGGTGAGCTGGTTATAGAGATCTAGCAAGGTATCTTGGGTATAAATGGAAAAATCATTGGGTTTGTCGAAGGCGACTTTGCGCCTTTTACGCAGCACAGTGATGATCTGGTCCATTGTCTCGGGAATATACCCATGCTTATGGGGGGTGATAATTATTTCTAGGCCGGATAAATCGTAGGGGAAATACTTCATTAAAGTGGTGATCGGGATCCCGACGATATTATCTCGACTTTGACCAAACATTTCTCCTCTTTTTTCCAGAACACCGATGACCCTAAACTTTTCCGCTCCGATACGAATTTCCTTCCCCAGCGCCGAGGTGTGAGGAAAAAGAATTTCTTTTAACTCGGCCCCGAGAACACAAACTTTGGTCCGATGGAGAACATCTACAGAAGTTATAAACCGTCCTTCGCGCGGCAAATACACAGAGAGAACTTGAGGAAATTTTTCGTTAAGGCCAATGATCACCGAATTTTGGCTCTTTTTATCCTGATATTTAACGGGGATATTTTCAAAAACATTGGCTACCAGATCGACAGCTACTGCTTTTACTAACGGACATTCTTCTTCGATGGCGGTAGCATCATCAAGAGTTAAATCTTTTCGTTGCCTTATTTCCTCCGATTCCCCCCCTATTTGAACACCTGGTTCTTGCTTGGAAACAATAATTACATCAGAGCCAACCGACTCCAGTTCAGCCATGAAACTCCGGTTGAGTCCCTGGATGATGGAGACCATGCCGATGACCGTCATCACCCCGATGAGAATGCCCAAGAGGGTCAGAAAAGAACGAAGTTTATGAGTTTTGATGGAATCAAAAGCCATCTGGGTGATTTCTTTAAATAGAGTCCACTTCATTGTTCACTTCTTAGGGCATCGATAGGATTTAGTTTGGCGGCTTGAGAAGCCGGATAAAGGCCGAAAAAAAGTCCGACAGACATCGAGACGAAAAGAGCAATAATTATGGCGCCAGGTTCAATACTGGAGGGGAGAGAAGAAGTCAGGGTGACAATGCGGGCGATGATAAAACCGAGTAGAATCCCAATAGCTCCCCCTGTTGTGGCCAGAATACTTGACTCGATTAAAAATTGGAAGAGGATATCTTTTCGGCGGGCTCCGATGGCCATCCTAATACCTATTTCCTTGGTTCTCTCGGTAACGGAGACTAACATAATATTCATGATCACGATGCCCCCGACAATAAGGGCTATAGAAGAAATGGCAATCATGGCAAAATAAATTCCATTGGTGGCCGATTTATAAAATTGAATAAAAGAATCCGAGGTTCGAAAAGAAAAATCATCAGGCTCATTGAATCTTAAATGACGTTTGGCTCGAAGAACCGTTCGGACTTCTTCTTGCGCCTGGAGCATCTCTTCTTGAGAGAGAGTATGGACATTGATGGTGATTGACCGCCGGGAGCCGTAGATTTTTAAAAAAGTGGTGATGGGAATTCGGACAAAATTGTCTTGGCTCATTCCCAGGATTTTCCCTTTTGGCTTAGCTACCCCGATAATAAGAAAATTTAGATGACCCACCTTAATCCACTTTCTTAAAGGATCAGTCTGGGGAAAAAGATGTTGGGCTACATCTGCTCCGATAATGGCTACATTGCGGGAGTGATCTTCGTCTTCCTTAAGCAGGTGACGACCACTGGTTAGCTCTTCGACGCTGCCGATAAGGTGGTCAACATGAGTTACGCCGCGAATAGTGACGTTTTTCAGCGAACGTGAACCATACTTTACTGTTCGGGAGGTGGAAGTTGAGGCGCCAACTAACCGGCAAGACTGGCATTTCTCTCTAATTATTTTCATGTCTTCTAAGGTTAGATCTTTTCTTTTTAACTGCTTACGAAATTCTTCCAAAGAGGTAGCTCCAAAAGAAAATTTACTTACAGCAAAATCGTTGGCTCCGTAGAAGGAAAATTTTTCATAGACGTAATTATTTAATCCTTGAATTATCGAAACCACAGCAATGATGGTCAAAACACCGATAATAATACCTAGAAGAGTGAGGAATGAGCGTAACTTGTTGGCCCACAGGGAGCTGAGGGCCATGTTTAAAGATTCATTGAGGGGGAGCTTGGGCATTATTCCTATTCCTTACCTACATTTTACATCAAGAATTACGAATAACAAGAGAAAAGGTTCTGGAAATTAGAAGTTCTGGAAGGCAGATTTCTAGGTTAAGAAGATTTCTAAGATATGATTTAGGTGGAAGAATGGAGCAAAAAATCCGTTAGGGGGTGCCTAACTTGGTTTTTTCTAGGGAGGCTTTAACGGGAAGTGGGGAAGTAACTTGACAACTGCTGCTTGAGGCACGAAAATTTAGGGCGGAATGCGGGCATTATTGTTTACTGGCTCCCATCTTGAATTAAAAGCTGATTTTCCCGAGCCGAAAATCAAAAAAGGGGAAGCCAAGATCAAGGTTTTAAAAGCTGGAATCTGTAATACTGATTTAGAGATCACCAAGGGCTACCTAGGGTTTCGGGGAGTTTTAGGACATGAATTTGTCGGGGTTGTCGAAGAAGCAAGTTCCCCAGGTTTGCTTGGCCAGAGAGTGGTCGGTGAGATAAACCTACCTTGTGGGCAATGTAAATATTGTCTTCATGGTCAATCTCGTCATTGTCCCTCTCGTCAAGTTTTAGGAATCAAGGACAAAGATGGAGTTTTTGCCGATTATGTAACCTTGCCAGAAAAGAACTTACATTTGCTTCCGGATTCCTTAAGCAGTGATGAAGCTCTTTTTACCGAGCCCTTGGCTGCTGCCTTAAGGATTATTGAGCAATTGCCTCCTGATTTTGTCAAAAAAAAGGAAGAAATAAAGGCCTGTGTGCTAGGTGATGGGAAACTTGGCCTTTTGGCTGCTCAAGCCCTAAAGAAAGTTTTTCCCCAGGTAAGTTGCCTTGGCAAGCATGGAAATAATTTAACACTCCTTTCTTCTTGGGGCATTACCACCTATCTGAATACCGACCATGGAGGCCTCAAATTTGACTTAATTGTTGAAGCAACTGGAAATAAAGAAGGTCTTAACCAGGCCGTTAGTTTAGTTCAACCCGAAGGAATTATTTTTCTCAAAAGTACCCTTCAGGATGACTATGAGGGTAATCTTTCTCCTTTAGTCATCGATGAGATTCAAATAATAGGTTCGAGGTGTGGACCGTTTCCCCAGGCCATTAAATGGCTGGAGAACAAAAGAGTTGAAGTATTGAAGATGATCGAAGCTGAATATACCTTGGAGAGAGCCAAAGAAGCGATGCAACGAGCAGCCCAACCAGGTGCTTTGAAAGTAATTTTAAACATCAACTCTCCGGATTAACGGCCAAAAAATAGGGAAGAAGTATTAGTTTCGATGGTGGAACGTAAAGAAAAAGAAGAACTTAAATTAGTGGAAAGAATGGTTCAAGGCAAATTTAAGTAAATTATTTAAATCTATTCAGGGAGGATAGAGATGACTGAAGACAGTAAATATAAACTCATAGAAAAGTCATGTCTTTACTTTTTAACCCCTGGTCCTCATAATACGCTTATGACGCTGGAAAAGGCCGCTCAACGAGCCGATGAACTTGAAATAGCTGATATCCTTGTCTCTTCCACTTCGGGTCGAACGGCGCTTGAGGCCGTGGAATATTTTAAAGGAAAAAACTTGGTGATTGTTACCCATTCCACCGGCTTTACTGGCCCTGATTACCAAGAATTTTCCGGGAAAATTAGAAAAGAGCTAGTGAACAAGGGAATCAAGGTGTTGACTTGTCAACATGCCCTAGGGGGAGTAGGACGGGCTGTCCGCAAGAAATTAGGCACCTACCAATTAGAAGAAATCATTGCTTATACCCTTCGCCTTTTTGGGGAAGGGACTAAAGTGGCCATTGAGATGGCGATGATGGCTGCCGATGCTGGGCTTGTTTCCAGCCAGAAACCTTGCCTATCTATCGGGGGAACGGGGAGGGGAGTGGACACTGCTCTGGTGCTTATACCCGCTCCTGCCCAGAATTTTTTTGATATTCGTATCTTGGAAATAGTAGCCAAGCCTCATTTTTGGCCGAAATAATAAGCCCTTAATTAGGGATTGACCAGGATCGGAAAGATTCAAAAATGGTTAGAATAAGCAAGAATAAAATAACCAAGGGAGGGCCGATGAAGCGATTTTTAATTAATCTGGCAATAATAGGCCTGGTTATAGTTTCTCCAAGCCTGGTGAACGCCCAAACTGGCTTTTATTTAGGCTTGCTTGGAGGATATTCAGCTCAGAAGCCAAGCTTATCTAATTTCGAATTTGAATTCGACCGCGACCCAAGTTTTGTCTATGGAGCAAGATTGGGACTAAAATTCATGATGTTGGCTGTGGAAGGTGTTTTTTTTCAGGCCTCCCATTCCCTGACTACCGATGATCCAGCTTTTATTTTTTGGGCCAATCGCCAAGTAGATACTAATTTTTTAGGTGTGCAGTTAAAATATTTCTTGCCCCTGTTAATGCTCCAACCTTATTTTTCATTGGGTTATGGCTATTTTGGAGCCAATGTGGAAGCGATTGGTCAAGATCGTCAAGGAAGCTGGAATGCGGGAGTTGGAGTTGAGCTCCATCTAGGAAAAAAATTTGCCCTATTGGGAGAAGGTCGTTACTTTTTTTCTCAATTAGAAATTGACAACGAGGAAATGAAATTCGGTCAGTTTGTTCTTTCGGGAGGATTTAATTTTTACTTTTGACTTGAAGAGCGATAAGTGTTGATCCGCTTAAATAAATATTTAGCTCAGGCTGGTGTTGCTTCTCGCCGGGAAGCTGATGAGCTTATTCAGCAAGGCCGGGTTTTTATTAATGGAGAAGCCGTGACTTCTTTGGGGATTAAAATTGATCCCGATCAAGATACCGTTGAGGTTGATGGCCAGAAAGTAGCCCATAAGAATCAATTTATTTATGTTTTACTTAATAAACCTCCAGGGTATTTGGTAACTCGAAATGATCCTTTTGGCCGCCAGACTATCTATAATTTACTTCCTGATTTTCCGGTTTGCATACATCCGGTAGGAAGATTAGATGCCCCAAGCGAAGGACTCCTCTTGCTAACCAATGATGGAGAATTAGCCTTTCGCGTGGCTCATCCCCGCTACCAGTTAGCCAAGACATATCTAGTCAAGGTGAAAGGCAATTTACCAAAGGAAGCTTTAACGAGGATGAAAAAAGGTATCTATTTAGATGGGCGGTGGACGAAACCAGATAAATTGCTGACTATCGCGGAAGGGAGAGCACAAAGCGTTTATCTAGTAGAAATCCATGAAGGACGAAAAAGAGAAATAAGGCGAATTTTTCAAGCTGTCGGAGCCTCAATTAAGCAGTTAAAAAGAGTTAGATTAGGCCCATTGAAATTAGGGGATTTAAAAAAAGGTCAGTGGCGCCATCTTACTCCCCTTGAAGTCCAGAGGTTAAAAAAGGCGGTGGGACTTGTTTAATCCCCCTAAGATTAAAATTAATAACGAGGAGGAGCAATGAAAAAAAATATGATTTGGGTTTTTATGCTTGTCTTCCTTTTAGGAGGATTAGCTCAGGCGAAGGAAGCAAGAGTGCTTCGTTTCCCAGATGTTAATCAAAATATGATTGTTTTTGTTTATGCTGGTGATATTTGGTCCGTCTCTATAAACGGGGGACCAGCTAAACGCTTAACTTCTCATTCAGGGTTAGAGTTATTTCCCAAGATCTCTCCCGATGGTCGCTGGATTGCTTTTTCCGCTGAATATTCAGGGAATCGCCAGGTTTATGTCATGCCGGCGGAGGGAGGCCTTCCCCGCCAACTGACTTATTATAATGATGTCGGGGCGTTACCTCCTCGCGGTGGATTTGATTATCAGGTTTTAGATTGGACCCCCGATTCGAAAAAAATTCTATTTCGAGCCAATCGAACTCCTTGGGGTCCAAGGATGGGGCGGTATTTTCTTGTTAATGTCAATGGTGGACTCGAACAACCCTTAGTAATTCCCGAAGCAGGCGGCGGTAGTTTTTCTCCCACGGGAGAACAAATTGTCTACACTCCCATTTCCCGGGAATGGCGGACCTGGAAAAGGTATCAGGGAGGTCGAGCGCAAGATATCTGGATTTTTGATTTAAAGAACAATGAAGCTAAGCGCTTAACCACTTATCCCGGCACAGATCAGCATCCTTTTTGGTATAAAGATAAGATCTATTTTGTTTCCGACCGCGATGTTATCTTAAATATTTTCGCCTATGATTTAAAGACAGGAGAGATTAAAAAAATTACCCATCATCAAGAATATGATGTGCTCTGGCCTTCTGGAGAAAATGGGAAAATTGTCTATGAGAATGGAGGTTACATCTATCTTCTGGATCTCGAAACAGAGAAATATAATCGGATTCCTATTGAACTAAATTTTGATAACCCTCATCTGCTGCCCTATTTCAAAAATGTTAAGGACAATATAACTCGTTTTGATATTTCACCAAGTGGGAAACAGGTTGTTTTTGAAGCTCGGGGTGAAATTTTCTTAGTCCCCGCTGAGGAAGGGGTGACTCGCAATTTAACCCAGACTCCTGGCCTTCGAGAAATTTTTCCTACTTGGTCACCAGATGGTCGTTACCTTGCCTATTATTCAGATCGAACGGGCGAATATGAGCTTTATTTATATGACCGCCGGTCAAACCAAACTATTCAATTAACTACGGGGACTCAAACTTGGCGGTTTTCCCCTCTTTGGTCACCAGATTCCACCAAGCTTTTGTTTAGTGATAAAAAGCAAGGGTTACAGTTTATAGAGATCAAGAGTAAAAAAATTACTTTTGTTGACCAAGCCCGGCGCTTCGAGATCACGGATTATGAATGGTCACCGGATTCCCAGTGGATAGTCTACACTAAGGATGGAGAAAACGGTCAAGAAGCGGTGTGGGTTTATTCTTTGGAAAGAAAGACAGCTCAACAACTTACAGATGACCAGTATCAGGATTTCCAGCCCGTTTTTTCCTCTTGCGGTCAGTATTTATTCTTTTTGTCCAATCGAACTTTTAATCTTACCTTTTCCAGCTTTGAACAGGATTATCTTTATACTCGAGCCACCAAAATTTATGGCCTTCCTCTCACCAAGATGACCAAGCCGCTTTTCCAAGAAAAAAATATTGAGGAGGAGATAAAGGCAGGGCCAGAAGGCCAAAAAGCGAAAAAGGATTCATCTCGTGACTCTTGGCAAGAAAAAAAGGTTAGTATTGAATTTGATGGTCTTAACGGCCGCATTATTGCTTTTCCTCTTCCCGCCGGAGATTATCGTTGGTTAGAGGCGGTAGATGATGGAGTGATTTATCTTAAAGATGGTGAACTTCATCATTTTAATCTGGAAAAGAAGAAAGATGAAGTGATTATAAGAGGAGTAAACGGAATAGCCCTTTCGGCCAACAAGAAAAAAATTCTATACCGCAGTGGTGATGTTTATGGAGTTATCGGCTTGAAACCCAACCAGAAAAAGGGAGATGGGGCCTTAAGTCTGGCGGATTTAACGATGAAAATTTATCCTCAAGAAGAATGGAAACAAATGTTTGTTGATGGGTGGAGGATTTATCGCGATTGGTTCTATGTGGAAAATATGCACGGGGTTGATTGGGAGAAAGTTCGCCGCAAGTATGAATCCCTGGTTCTCTATTTAGGGCATCGGGCTGATTTAGATTATCTCTTTGGAGAAATGGTGGGAGAATTGAATGTTGGCCATGCCTATGTTAATTGGGGAGAATTTGACCGGCCAAAAAGAGTTGAGGGAGGCCTCCTTGGCGCTGCGTTTGAAGTCGATGAGCAGGCTGGTCGTTATCGAATTAAGAAAATTTATCAAGGGGAAAACTGGGATGAATCAACTCGTTCGCCTTTAACCGAGCAAGGAATAGAAGTTAAAGAGGGTGACTATTTAATTAGTTTAAACGGGCATGAAGTTACCCTTGATGATAACCCTTATAAGTTTCTAGAAAATACAGCCGGTAAGAGAATTCCCATTGTGGTCAATTCTGTCCCCAGCAAGGAAGGAGCTCGAGAATACTGGGTTAAGCCTGTTCGGAGTGAATTGAATTTATTTTACTTAGATTGGGTTAGGGCACGGCGGGAACTAGTGGACAAACTTTCCGGGGGGCGGATAGGATATTTTCACGTGCCGAACACTTCTCGAGAGGGCAACCGGGAATTGTTTAAAGGTATGTACGCTTTCGCCCATAAAGAAGCCTTGATTATCGATGAGCGGTACAACGGCGGTGGGTTTATTCCTGATGTAATGATTGATCTTCTTGACCGTCAAGTGCTTAATTACTGGGCCCGTCGAGGATTGGAGATGTTTCAAACCCCGGGCATCGCTCATCTGGGCCCCAAAGTTATGCTCATTAATCATTATTCAGCTTCCGGGGGAGATGCCTTTCCTTATTACTTCCAAAAGCTTAACCTCGGGCTTTTGATTGGGACCAGAACTTGGGGAGGTCTGGTTGGTCTTTCGGGAAACCCGGGATTATTGGATGGTGGCTCCCTGGCTGTTCCAACTTTTGGTTTTGTTGATACCGAAGGCAATTGGGCGGTGGAAGGTATCGGCGTTTCTCCGGATATTGAAGTTTATGATCGGCCAGATTTAGTGATTAAAGGTCACGACCCTTCCCTGGAGAAAGCGGTGGAAGTTCTTCTTGATGAGTTAAGAAAGAATCCGCCTCGCCGGCCAAAAAAACCTCAAGATCCCGACCGGTCCAAGTGGCACGAAAGGGTCAAAATTAAGAAAGATTAAAAAAGATTAAAGTTTATTCTTTATGGTCAACTGCGGTTTTTTCCGTGGGTTGGGCATAAGCTTTCCAGCTTTGGGCCAAACGACTTAGGCCTTGGTCAACAAGATAGTTGATGGTGCCTTCTTCCCAAGTGCCATCTTCTTTTCTCTGGCCCGCCTTGACGCCAGTTAAAATTTCAATTCCTTCATCGATGGTTTTTATGGGGTAAATATGAAATTGGCCACTCTTAACTGCCTCCACCACATCTTTGCGGAGCATTAAGTTCTGAACGTTTTGGGCAGGAATGATTACACCTTGGGTTCCGGTTAATCCCTGAGCTCGACAGACATCAAAGAAACCTTCAATTTTTTCATTAACTCCACCGATAGGTTGAATTTCTCCGTGTTGATTAAGAGAACCAGTAACAGCAATATCTTGGCGGAGAGGAAGTTTGGCTAAACTCGAGAGAATAGCATAGACTTCGGTGGAAGAAGCGCTGTCTCCGTCCACCCCGGAGTAGGATTGCTCAAAAGCCAAGCTGGCTGAAAGGGCAAAAGGTTTATCCTGGGCATATTTTCCTCGGAGGTAACCAGCGAGAATAAGGACTCCTTTGTTATGAGTCCGACCGCTTAGGTCAGCCTCTCTTTCAATATTGATAACCCCCGCTCGCCCCACTGAGGTTCGGGCTGTAATGCGGGTTGGTTTGCCGAAGGAAACATCTCCCAGAAAATAAACCGAAAGGCCGTTAACTTGACCGATGGCTGAACCTTGGGTTTCAATCAATAAAGTGCCTTCTTCAATCATTTCCTGGATTTTGTCTTCAATAAGGCTGACTCGTTCGAATCTTTCTTCGATGGCTTTTTCCACATGGTGGCGGCAGACAACTTTTTCTCCTTCAGAAGAAGCCCAATAGCTGGCTTCCCGGATTACATCGGATATAATGTGAAATCGCGTTGAAATTTTTCGCTGCCTTCCGGCTAATCTAGTTCCGTACTCGATGATGGCCGCTATTCCCGATTTGTCAAAAGGGAGAAGATTATCTTCATCAGTTATTTTCTTAATGAAGGAGGTGTACTCGAGAATTGTTTTATCTGTTTTTTGCATTTCGGAGTCAAACTCGGCTTTGACTTTGAATATTTTCTTGAAATCTTCGTCAAGGGAGTAGAGAAGTGAATAGATGTAGTTGTCTCCGATTAAAATAACTTTAACATTAATCTCGATAGGTTCTGGTTTGAGACGACCGGTTGAAACGAGATAATAAGGAGGATAATTTTGGATTTCCAGTTTTTTATATTTAAGAGTTCTTTTGAGAGTAATCCAAACTCCTGGCTCAATTAAAGCATCTAAAGCGTTGATTACTAAATAGCCTCCGTTGGCTTTCAAAAGTGAGCCGGCTTTAATCTTAGTGAAATCAGTCTGAAGAATGCCTCCCCGGGTCATAGTGGCTTCGATGGCTCCGAAAAGATTAACGTAATTAGGGTTGGTTTCGGTTACCACGGGAGCCCCTTTTTGGTCGGCATTATCGATAAGAAGGTTGACTCGGTAAGGGATGAAAGGATCCTCAACTAATTTATCTCTCTCGGGAGTTTCCTTTTTCTGACCTTTGAAAAGATTAATATTCTGGATAAGATGTTTTTCAACATGCTCTAAATAAGATATTACCTTAGAGTTTGTAAATTGTTCTCGAATACCCGAGATGGCTCCCTTAATCATGGGAGTAATTGATTCCTCATCCCATTGGTGGAGTAGTTCTCGAGTGTGCTTTTCCAAAGCTTTGAGTTGTTCAAAGACTTCTTCCAGTTTATCGGTCAATTCTTCATATTTTTTCTTTAATTCCTCGAGCTTTGGTTTGGGAAATTTGTTCTCTCTAACCATAGCTTCTAGTTTGTTAAAGGGAGTGGGCTGACCGTCGATAACAGGAATTAAGTCGGGCTTAACAAACACACCCATTTGAACTTGAATAACAGAAAATCCTTCTTGAGCAACTTCTTCTTCAAATTTGCTCAAGATTTCTTTTTGTTTTTTTTGTTGGCTCTCGATAATTTCATCTTTTTTTTCTTTGTAATACTTGCTCTGAAGGAGTTGGGGAATATTGACCTTGAGCATCTCAATTAATCGATCCATAGCTTTTTTAAAGGCTCGTCCTTGGCCGGCAGGGAGAATAATAAGGGTTGGTTCGTCATGGTTTTTAAAATTGTGGACATAAATAATATCTTCAGGATTTTTTTCCTCTTGACTGATCTTTTCTAGAAATTTTTTTATGGTCGTGCTACGACCGGTGCCGACTAAGCCGGTGACAAAGATGTTATATCCTAGGCTTTTTATATTTAAACCTGTTTGGATGGCTTTCAGCGCTCTTTGTTGACCAATTATCTCTTCACACACCACGCAGTCATTGGAAGTCTCATATGGAATTTTGTTTTCGTCCAGTCGCCAAGTTAAATTTCCGGCTGGCAACTCTTTAATCATGGGGGCTTTCTTGAGCATCTTTCCTCCTTGTTGCTTCAAGTTCTTAAATTATTAGCACAATTTCAGGTGGAAGACAAACTGGGTAGTTAAGAAATCTTTTTTTCTAGCTTCAAAATGAAAGAACAGCCCTAATTAAAATATTTGAATTAAACTTTAGTGTAGGGATTGAAGATAGTCAGTCAATTTTTTGTCCCAGGCTATTAATTCCTCTAGTTGTCCTGGCGGCTAATTTTGACCATCCTTTCTTCTGGCCTAGTTTAAGCCTAAGAAGCACATTGGTAACTCCCACCAACCATTAGGTAAACTGCCAGCGCTTATTCAGAAATAAGAGAAGGGAAATTGTTCCCTTTATATATTTTACGTGCAAAAATGATAGCTCTCTGATAAAATGGGTAGGATTCTCCCCAAAAGGAGGTAAGTAAAAGTTGGAAATTAGAAAAGTTTCCTCAAGAAGGGACCAGAAAGAATTTATTTTATTTCCCTGGAAAGTTTATCAAAATGACCCTTATTGGGTTCCTCCGTTGATAATTGATATGAAGGAAAAGCTGAATAAGAAAAAACACCCTTTTTTCGAACATGCTGACCTTGAGTTATTTTTGGCGGTTAAAGATGGTGAAGTTCAGGGCCGGATTGCCGCTATTCTTGATGAGCGACACAATGAATTTCGCCACGAAAAAGTTGTTTTTTTTGGTCTTTATGAGAGTTTTAATGACCCCGAGGTCGCCCAACAATTATTGTCCACGGTGGCTAATTGGGGGAAGGCAAAGGGGATGAACATCTTGCGTGGCCCCATGAATTTGTCGATGAATGATGAATGTGCTTTTTTACTCGAAGGTTTTGATTCATCTCCGGTGATAATGATGACTTATAATCCTCCCTATTATAATGATTTAATGACGCAATGTGGGCTGGTTAAAGCTAAGGATCTCTATGCTTTTTATATGACCAAAGATCATCAAGAAAAAGAGAAAGTGAGATTAATAGTCGAGAAGGCCAGGCGAGATCTCTCGGTTACTCTGCGAACGGTGAACATGAAAGATATCGTCAACGAAGCCAGGAAAATTGCTTTTATTTACAATGAAGCTTGGAAAGGCAACTGGGGTTTTGTTCCCTGGACGGAACATGAAATGATTCATATGGCTAACAAGTTAAAACAGTTCGCTGATCCAGATCTAGTTATATTTGCCGAAAATAAGGGCCAGACAGTGGGCTTTGCTTTTGGTCTTCCCAATTATAATGAAATCCTGAAAAAGCTTAATGGGCGGTTAACTCCGTGGGGAATTCTTTATTTCCTTTTGAATCGAAAAAAAATAAAAGGGATGAGAGCTGTGGTTTTCGGAGTCTTAAAAAAATACCGTATGACTGGTTTGAGTTATTTATTATATAATCAGTTGGAAAAGAATGCTCTCCGCAAGGGATATGAGTGGTGTGAAACATCTTGGCAGTTGGAAGACAACCAGGCCATTAATAAATTTACTGAATCTTTAGGGGGTAGGATTTATAAAAAATATCGTATCTATGAAAAAGAGATTTAATTTTAGGGGGGAG
>DQWD01000297.1 GCA_011042725.1 Candidatus Aminicenantota bacterium
AGAGGCAAATGTACTGAATGCTTAGCTTGTGAATTATTTTGCAAATTTCACGAGCAGGAGGCCATCTATATTTATTTGCCGATTCCTGGACTTGAAGAATACCGCCGCCAGATTATTGCTTTTCAAACGAGACCTAAGGGTGGAAAAAACTGATGGCTATTTTAATAGATGAAAACACCCGAGTTCTGGTTCAGGGGATTACTGGACGCGAAGGGAGAGTCCGAACCAAACTAATGAAAGAATATGGGACATGCCTGGTTGGCGGTGTGACTCCAGGTCGAGGCGGAGAAGAAGTGGAAGGTGTTCCTGTTTTTGATTCAGTCGAAGAAGCCATCGAAACCCAGGGACCAGTGGATGTTTCCGTCATCTTTGTTCCTGCTTCCTTGGTTAAAGAAGCAGCTTTGGAAGGATTAGCCGCCGGGATCAAGATGTGTGTTCTTATCCCTGATCGAGTTCCGATTTATGATCTTTTGGAAATTTTGGAAATGGCGGCCAGCAAAAGGGCTCATTGCTTAGGGCCAAATACTTTAGGGTTGGTAAGTCCCGGGAAAGCATTGGTGGGGATGATTGGTGGGCGAGCAGAGAGAGCCCGGCAATGGTTTCGGTCCGGCCCGGTGGGGGTTTGTTCCCGCAGTGGCGGAATGACTTCCGCCATTTCTTATTATCTTACCGAAGCTGGCCTTGGTCAAAGTAGTATCGTTCATGTCGGGGGAGATGCCGTAGTTGGGTTAGGACATCCTGAAATTGTGGCGATTTTTGAAAACGACCCGCAAACGGAAATAATTACTCTTTTTGGAGAAATTGGCACCACCCAGGAAGAAAGAGTAGCTGATTTGGTCAAGCAAGGGAAAATAACCAAACCCATTGTTGCTTACTTAGGTGGTAAGGCAGCCAAGTCAGGAACTCGCTTTTCTCATGCCGGTGCCATTATTGAGGGAGGCCGTGGTTCCTACGAAACAAAAAAAAGATGCCTGGAGGAAGCTGGAGTAAAAGTGGTGGATTCCATTTTTGATTTTCCTCGAGAAGTGAAAAAGAGGTTAAAGACAATCTAAAGGAGGGTCTAATGGGTGAACTTCATTGGAAGACCTCTATTTCCCAAGTCGAGCCCAATAAAATTTTGGTCAGAGGTTATCCCATTGATGGCTTGATGGGCCAGATTAGTTTTGGCCAGGCGGTCTATTTGCTTTTTCAAGGAAAGCTTCCGCCCCCGGAAGTAGGTCAACTAATTGAGACCATTTTAGTTTCTTCCATTGATCATGGTCCTACCCCACCATCGGTTTTAGCTGCCCGAACAGTAGCTTCCACTGGAGCGGAATTGAATGCGGCAGTGGCGGCTGGTGTTCTAGCTATTTCTCGTTATCATGGAGGAGCCATCGAGGAAGGGATGCGCCAGTTAAAAATGATTGTTGATCTAAGTGAAGAGCGAGGAATCAGTCTCGAGGAGGCTACCAGAGAAATTCTCCAGCAGTTAAAAGCGGAAGGAAAAAGATTTTCTGGCTTCGGCCATCGTCTCCATACCCAGGATCCTCGCACCACCAAGCTTTTTTCTCTGGCTGAAGAATTGGGGATAACGGGGAAATATGTTGAGACAGCCCTGGTGGTGGAGAGGATTTTATCGGAAATGACCGGAAAGAAATTACCCATCAATGTCGATGGAGCTATCGCTGCTCTCCTGGCTGAGTTGGAAATTCCTCCCGAGATTGGTAATGCGTTTTTTATGATTGCCCGCCTGCCGGGTCTTGTTGCTCATATTTACGAGGAAAAAACAAGGATGAGACCAATGAGAAAAATAGACCCCCAGGATTTTGAATACGACGGACCTTCGGAAAGAGAATAAGGGAGGAAGCCATGGATAAACAGTTGGTGGCCTTGTTTCCAGAACTCAATGAATTCCAGGATGAAAGCCTCAAGAAAAAGACGATTGAGGTCTGGAAGGAAGCCATGCTGGAGAGAGGATGGCAGGTGGAAGATTTGTTGGCTATGCCGTTCACTCTGCTTATCGATCGCACCGAAATTAATATTGTCGATCACACCCGGGCCGTGACCCAGACTGCCCTTCACATTGCGCAAGCTATGGAGGAAGTTTATCAGGATCAGGTAAAAATTAATAGAGATATCCTCCTGGCCGGAGCCCTTCTTCATGATGTGGGCAAACTTTTCGAATTTGAAAAGTCAGGGGCAAAGTTCAGGAAAAGCCGTTCGGGTAATTTATTACGGCATCCCCTCTCTGGAGCAGTTTTGGCGGCTAAATTGGGATTACCTGAAGATGTGCTCCATATTATCGCCTGCCATTCCAAAGAAGGGGATGGTCGGCGAGCTACCATTGAGGCCATCATCGTTAATCATGCTGATTTTGTCAATTTTGAGCCTTTTAAATAATGAACCTCCCTTCAAGAGAGGCGATAGAGTTGAAAAAGAAAGAAGAAGATGAGAAGTCTAAAACTTTTTTCATCTTTAAGGGTAAATAAGGAGAACATACCGAAAGTAGAGATAAGACCCCTAGGCTTTGTTTTATTTGGTTGAGGGAAGGGGGGCGGTGATCATGGTCTTTTCAAGGAGAAAGATTAATTTTAAAACGGAGTAGATTAGAGATTATGAGGAGGGAAAATGGGCCAGACTTTTTCGGAAAAGCTGTTAGGTTCCAAAGCCGGGCAGAAAGTTAAGGCTGGTGATATTGTCATTGTTTCTCCTGACCGCATCCTCTCTCATGATAACACCGCGGCGATAATTAAAAGTTTTCGTGAATTAGGGCTTAAGCATCTTCCTCATCCAGAGCGGTTAGTGGTAATTTTAGACCATGTTGTCCCAGCTTCATCAGAAAAATATGCTCTTAACCATAAGATAATCAGAGAATTTGTCAAAGAGCAGAGAATTAATAATTTTTTTGATGTAAATTACGGAATTTGTCACCAGGTCTTGACAGAACAAGGTTTGGCCGCTCCCGGCAAATTGATTATCGGCGCGGATTCCCACACTACAACTTATGGAGCTCTGGGAGCTTTGGCGGTAGGGGTTGGACGCTCGGAAGTGGCCTCCGTTTGGGCCACAGGAGAAATATGGCTTCGGGTGCCGGAAACAATCCAAATTCAGCTGGAAGGATCTTTACCGCCTGGAGTGGCGGCCAAAGATATCATTTTGAGTCTTATTGGTGAGCATGGGGCCGATAAGGCTAATTACCAAGCTGTTGAATTTGCTGGAGAGGGAGCAACTTGCTTATCGATTGCCTCTCGGATGGTACTGTGCAACATGGCCGCCGAGATGGGAGCTAAAAATGGGTATTTTTTACCTGATCAACAAACGCTGGATTATTTGCACCAAAGAGGGGTTGAAGATTACGAAGTAATTAATTCCGACCCTGACGCCGATTACCGGGAGAGAATTATTCTTCATCTGGAACAGCTCGAGCCTCAGGTGGCTTGCCCTCATAGCGTGGATAATGTTCGACCTGTCTCTGAGGTTGAGGGGATCAAGATCCATCAAGCCTTAATCGGCACCTGTACCAATGGGCGAGTCGAGGATCTGGAGATAGCCGCTCGAATTCTTAAGGGTCGCCAGGTTCACCCGGAGGTGCGGGTGTTGGTCATCCCGGCCTCTCATCAGGAGTTAATTAAAGCCTTAAAAAAAGACTTAATTGATATTTTTGTTGAAGCGGGGTGTCTGGTGCTGAACCCTGGGTGTGGCCCTTGCTTAGGAGCTCACCAGGGAGTTTTGGCCCCAGGAGAAGTGGCCCTCAGTACTGCAAATCGTAATTTTCGGGGGCGGATGGGGAGCCGGGATTCGTTTATCTATCTTGCTTCTCCGGCCACGGTGGCCGCTTCGGCCCTGGAAGGAAAGATAACAGATCCAAGGAAGTATTGGTCATGAAAGGAAAAGTGTGGAAATACGGCGATAATATTAATACCGATGTAATTTTTCCCGGCAAATATACTTATAGTCCCCAGACTCCGGAAGAGATGGCCCAGCATGCTTTAGAAGATTTAGATCCCAACTTCGCCTCGAAGGTCAGACAGGGCGATATTATTGTGGGTGGTAAAAATTTTGGCTGCGGTAGTTCCCGGGAACAGGCAGCAATTTGTCTTAAAGCTGCGGGGGTGCAAGCCGTAATCGCCAAATCCTTTGCCCGTATTTTTTTTCGTAATGCCATCAATCAAGGGCTCCTAGTTTTTGTTGATGAGGACTTAGTCGACCATCTTAGCCAAGGAGAAGAAGTGGAACTGGATTTTGAAAAGGGAGTGTTGGAGAGTAGAGGAGCTCGCTTTAGGTTGCCGGCACTCCCAGAGATGGTGGTCGAGATTATCCGGGCTGGGGGATTAATTCCCTATACCAAGAAAAAGCTCTCTCGGCAAAAGAAGTAAACCTCGTCGTTTTAGCTCTTGCTCTCATTTTGCTTGGCAAGGTAAAAAATTAAGGTAAAATGTTAAATGGTCCCAGAAATGGTGCTGGCCGTTAGGCTTAAATGAGTTAAGAGAAAAAAGAATAGTTTAAATAAAATTCAAAGAGAAAAAACAGTAAGAGTAGGCGCAAATTATTATTAATTAATAATTAGTATGAAATAGAAATTATAATTAAAGGAGAGATCATATGGCTAAATATCGTCTAGCTGTCCTTCCTGGGGATGGAGTCGGTCGTGATGTAATGGAAGCAGCGATGATTGTTTTGGAAAAACTTCATCTTGATGCCGAGTATTTATATGGGGATATCGGCTGGGAATTTTGGCGCCAGGAAGGAAATCCTTTACCTGATCGCACTATCCATCTTTTAAAACAGACGGACGCTTGTTTATTTGGAGCAATTACTTCCAAGCCCAAAGAGGATGCTTGGAAGGAGTTGTCCCCCGAACTAAGAGATAAAGGATTGTCCTATTTCAGCCCCATTGTCCGGCTACGCCAGGAGTTCGATTTATATACTAACCTGCGGCCTTGTAAAGCTTATCCGGGCAATCCCCTGAATTATCGAGATGATATTGATCTGGTGATTTTTCGAGAGAATACCGAAGGGATGTACGCCGGCGTTGAGTTTCACCCTCTCCCTGACGAAGTTCGCCAGGCTCTTCTTATTCATCCCAAGATGAGAAAATTTGCGGATGTGCCCGCTGACGAAATTGCTCTTTCCACGCGGATTATGACCAAGAAGGCTTGTGAAAGAATTTTACGCCGCGCTTTTGAGTATGCTCGCCAAAATCAGCGCCGGTCAGTGACTATCGTGGAAAAGCCAAATGTTCTCCGGGAAACGGGAGGCCTTATTCTTGATCTGGCCCGTAAAATGGCGCAGGAATACCCAGAAATTGAGTTCAAAGAAGCTAATGTTGATGCCATGGCTATGTGGTTGGTCAAAAATCCGCAAGATTATGATGTCTTGGTGGCGGAGAACTTGTTTGGGGACATCATCTCTGACCTCTCGGCCCAGCTGGTCGGCGGGTTAGGATTTGCTTGCGCCGGAAATATTGGGGATAATTATGCTGTTTTTGAGCCTACCCATGGGTCAGCTCCTAAGTATTCGGGAATGTATAAAGTTAATCCTACGGCCATGATTTTAGCCACTAAGATGATGTTAGATTGGCTGGGAGAGAAAGAATTGGCTCGCCGGCTAGAAAAAGCGGTGGCCGAAGTGCTGCAAGAAGGTAAGGTTAGAACCTATGATATGGGAGGAGGTTCCTCGACTTTAGACATGGCCCGGGCGGTGGCCGAAAAAATCTAAACCAATCGAGTAAGAGGAGTAAAAAATTGAGCCTGACCATAATCGAGAAAATAATTTCAAATCATAGTGGCCAGCAAGTAAAACCCGGGGAGATAGTTTGGATGAACCTTGACCTGGTCTCGGCTCGGGATTTTGGGGGGCCAAATGTGGTTAAGCATTACCGGAGGGAATATGATGATGCCCGGGTTTTTGATGCTTCTCGAGTTGTGTTTACCTTTGACCTTTGTGTGCCGGCATGTACTTTGAAGTATGCTGATAACCAACAGGTCTGTCGCGAGTTTGCTCGCCAGCAGGGATTTCGTGTTTTTGACGTTGATCAAGGAATAGGCTCTCACGTGATGATCGAACAAGGATTAGCTGGCCCCGGGAAAACAGTGGTCGGTACTGATAGTCATCTCAACATCTTGGGAGCAGTTGGTTGTTTTGGTCAAGGAATGGGAGATGTAGATATTACCTTTTCTTTTAGAACAGGTCGGACCTGGTTTGAAGTCCCCTCCACGGTGATGGTTCAAGTTAAAGGGCAACCTTCTACCTTGGCTACCCCCAAAGATTTAACTCTTTTTTTATGTAAGAGCTTGGGGACAAAAAAAGTGGCTTTGAAGGCAGTGGAATTTTATGGGGAGGCAGTCCGCGCGCTCTCTCTTGATGGCCGAATTACCTTGTGCAGTATGGTAACCGAAATGGCGGGAATTGTGGGTTTTGTGCCCGAGCTTAATGAAGCGGTCCAAGCCAAGATGATGGCTCTTCCTTGTTTTGATCTGAAGAATTGGATTGCCTCTGATCAAGGGGCCCAATATGACGAAATCATTGAAGTTGATGTTTCCGGGCTTGGTCCTCAGGTAGCGGTGCCTTATTTGCCTCATCAAGTTCGAGATATCGAAGAAGTGCAAGGAACTAAGATTGATACTGGTTTTATTGGCTCCTGTACCAATGGACGAGGAGAAGATTTCCGTCAGGCGGCTCAAATACTTAAGGGCCAGAAAATAAAAGAGGGAGTTACTCTTAAGTGTGTACCAGCAACAAGACAGGTGTATCGGCAACTTCTTGAAGAGGGAATTCTCGAGAGTTTGATTAACAGTGGGGCAATAGTAAGTAATCCTGGTTGTGGAGGATGCGCCGAAGGTCACGTTGGTTTAACCGGTGAAGGAGAAGTTCAGATTTCAACCGGCAACCGCAATTTTTATGGTAAACAAGGAAAAGGCAAGACGTATTTGGCCAGTCCAGCAGTAGTCGCTGCCTCCTGTCTAGCCGGAGAGATCATTTCTCCGGAGGAGATTTGAAATGTCAGAGATAATCATTGAAGGTCGGTGCTGGGTTTTGGTGGATAAAGATGGCTTTCTTATCGAGGATATCGATACCGATCAGATCTACCACAATGCCTATCTTCATCTTACGGATCGGAAATTGATGGGCCAATATGCTTTGGGAAATCTGGAGGGATGGCAAGACTTTGCTCAAAAGGCCCGTCCCGGAGATATCGTGGTTGCGGGAAGAAATTTTGGGGCCGGCTCATCTCGCCAACAGGCGGTCGATTGTTTCTTAGCCTTGGGAATTGCAGCTATTGTGGCTCCTTCTTTTGGAGCTATTTATTTCCGAAATGCGGTTAATTCCGCCTTGCCCGTAATCCGTTGGGCCCAGGTAGATGAATGGATCCGGGGAAATAATCTGAAGAGTAGTGATAGGCTTCAATTAAAACTTGCCACTGGCCAAGGGCGAAATGTAAACAGAAATCTGGATTTCTGTTTTACTCCTTTTTCAGGGGTGCAGTTAGCCATCATTCAAGCTGGTGGTCTCTTTAATTATGCTCATCAACTGGAGAGATAAATTTGATATGCTAATTTTGGCTCTCGATACAACTACATTTTGTGGCTCAGTGGCTCTCCTAGAGAATCAGCGCTTAATTGGCGAGGTAAATCTAGATAGTCCGGTGACCTTTTCGGAGAGGTTACTGCCAGCCGTAGAGCTACTCCTCAAGTTTTCCCGTTGTTCTCTTCAGGATATTGATGGTTATGCTGTCTCGGTCGGTCCTGGGTCATTTACGGGTATCCGGATTGGCCTGAGCACGATTAAAGCCTTGGCCCTGGCTTCGGGCCGACCCGTTGCTCCAGTATCCACATTAAAAGCTTTAGCTTGGAAGCTTCGGGAGGCACCAATTTCTTTAATTTCTCCGGTTATCGATGCTAAAAAAGGGGAAATCTATACTGCTCTTTACCGGAAGGAAGAAAAAGAATTAAAATTAAAAGAAAAAATATTACCTGGTGCTTATCAGCCAGATGATTTCTTGGCCCAGATTCCCCAAAACCAGAAAATCGGCTTTCTTGGTAGTGGGCTTGTAGTCTATGGGCAAAAAATAAAACAAATTTTCCAAGAAAAGGCTATTTTTTATCAACGGACGAATTTTATTGCTTTTGAAATAGGTCTCCTCGGAGGAGATCTCCTCCAGGCGGGCAAAGGAATCTCGGCTCATGAGGTTCAACCTCTTTACCTGAGAAAATCTCAGGCGGAGGAAAAAAATAGATAAAAGAAGAAAGCTTCCCCCCCGGTTTTACTACTTACGGCCGATGGAGAAGGAGGACCTTCCTTATGTGGGGGCCATTGAACGGATGTCTTTTACTAATCCTTGGCCTGAAACCTCTTTCCTGGGAGAGATAGAAAATGACAGTATTTCTTTCCCTTTCGTGGTTGTTTATCGACCTACCGAGCAAGTAATTGGCTACATTATTTACTGGAAAATCGGGGATGAAGCCCAGATTTCCAATGTTTCCGTTCATCCCGAGTTTCGAGGAAGAGGAGTTGGAGAAAGTGTTATTAGACAGATCTTAGAATTAATGGTGAAACAGGGTGTTCGGTACGTCGTCTTGGAGGTGCGGCCCTCTAATCAGGTAGCCCGGGCGCTTTACCATAAACTTGGTTTCGAGGTCATCGGAGTTAGGAAAAATTATTATAAAAATCCGTCCGAGAATGCCCTAGTTATGGGGAGAATTCTGGAGGGTAAATAACTTTCATTAAGCATAAACCGTGGGGAGGAGCAGTGGGGATGTCTTTAACTCTTTGTTTGGTAAGAAATAATTGGTTAATTTTTTCTAGGGAAATTTTGCCTTTTCCTACTTCCAGGAGAGCTCCGACAATGGTTCTCACCATGTAGCGCAGGAATCCTTTGGCCTCAATGGTGTAGATAAGCTCATCTTTTTCTTGTTTTAGTTCGGACCGGATCACTTCTCGGAAAGGATTTTTATCCTCATTGGAGGAAAAAGCCGAAAAGTCATCTTTTCTTTGGAACAAAGCCGCTGCTTGGATCATGGCGGCGATGTCAAGAGGGTAAGGATGGAAGAGGGTGTAACGTAATCGAAAAGGGTCGAGAGAGGAAGAATTGAGAAGGCGATACTGGTAGATTTTGGAAGCCGCCAGGCGACGAGCGTGAAAATTGGGCGGAACTATCTGGAGATTGGTTACCCGAATACTCCCTGGCAGGTGAGCATTGATGGCTTTGGCGAAAGTGGGATTATCTAGATGACAGATTGTGTAAAAATTAGCCACTTGACCCACAGCGTGAACTCCGGCATCAGTCCGGCCTGCACCGATGACTTTGGTGGGCAAGCCAGTGATTTTTTCAATGGCCTTTTCTAGTTCTCCTTGGATAGTTTTAAGATAAGGCTGGCGTTGCCATCCATAAAAATCCAACCCGTCGTAACATACCGATATCCGATAATTAACCATGTCTAACTCAATATTATTTTATAACGTATTTATCATTATACCAGGTTCATTATCGGGAAAGATATAAAGCAATGATTTAGAGGTCGGGAAAGTTACGGCAATTCTTTTTTAGCGGCCTTTTGACCAGGCTAAAGAAACCGCTTCTTCTGGGGTGCAGGCGATGTCCACTCCGGGAATCTCCCAGGTGTTAAGGCCGATTATCGGACGTCCGTGAATCTTGGCCAGGGCAATTTCGCTTAACGTGCCGTACTGCCCATTGATGGCAATGATTGCTTTCGCGTTGAGGACCACAAGTGAGTTTCTTAAGGGGCCGAGCCCCGTAGCTATTGGTAAGTCAATATAAGGATTTGCTTCTTGGCTGGAGTAACCAGGTAAAATTCCCATGGTTAGTCCTCCTTTGCTTTTGGCTCCTTGAGCGGCGGCTTCCATAACTCCACTCAACCCACCGCAAACCAGAATACCGCCTTTCTCGGCAATGAGCTCGCCCACTCGTCTAGCTTCTTTCCAGGATTGTTCATCAGGGTTGGCGCCGCCGATAACCGCGATCCTTACTTTATTTCTGAAATCAAATTTCACCATTTAATCCTCCCATTTATTAAGATAATACTTATTTTGGAAAATAATTAAAAAAATCCAATTACAGATTAACTCTGGAATATTCCTTGTCAAGTTTAGCCAAAAACTTGGGTTTGAACAGCTGCTGCCTAACCATCCAGGGCCAGAGAGAAGATTTTTTATTGGTCTAATCCTAAAATTAATCCAAGGAGCCAGCAAAATTTTAAGTTACCTCTAACTGTCTTTCCCCCCTGGATTGAATCTTAAGCTCAAATCATTTAAAATGCCTCCGTATTCGTTGGAAAGAGAAATGATTAACTGGAAGAGATTGTGGTTATTAATCGTGGGATTGAGTCTAGTGGTTACTTATGCCTGTTCTCCAGGAGGTGATAAGACTTTTTCTCTCCCCTTGATCCGGGTGGCTGATTTTTTAAGTAGAGAAAATATTCACTCCACTCCGATGAGAGGGAGAGAAAAACAAAGGATCGACTTTCGGGTGCCTCGTAAAACGGAAGTAAGAGAGTTAGTCGAAGAGAAGGAAAATCCGTGGGGACTGATCCGAAAATGGAAACTGGGAGGAACAGAGAGGGAAATAATTGCTGCTCCTCCACCAACTAAGTTTGACTACAGAGGTCCAATTCACTCTGGGGCCGAGATAAATTTTGGGATAGGGGTAGTTTCCCCCGCGGAGGGGATATCTTCTTTAAGCTCGGAATCACCTCAGGTAACTTTTAGAGTGATTCTCAAATTTAAGGAAAAGGAAAAGACCTTATTTTATAAACGGTTGACTCTTCCTTCTCCTTCTCAGGGAGTATCATTTAGTTTTCATAAAGTTAATTTATCGACCACTGCTCCGGAAGCCCGATTGGTTTTTCAAACCGAGGGGCCTTCCGAGGCTTCCTCTTTCTGGATAAACCCGATTCTGATTTCTCCCTCGAGACCTCCGCTTAGGCCCATTATTTTGATTTCTATCGATACCTTACGGGCTGATCATCTGGGGTGTTATGGCTATGAAAGAGCCACCTCTCCCCATATGGATGCAGTGGCCAAGGAAGGAGTCTTATTTTCGCAAGTTTATGCTCCTTCTCCCTGGACTCTCCCCAGCCATATCTCTCTTTTAACTTCGCTTTATGTTTATAATCATCAAGTGGAAACCGAAAACGATCGTCTTTCCCCAGCTATTCCAACCTTGGCTGATATCTTGCGAAGAAACGGTTATTATTGTGCGGCTTTTACGGGCGGCGGCTTTTTAAGCACTGTTTATGGCTATTCCAGGGGATTTGATCTCTACCGGGATGATTTGGGAGGGGTTTTTAAGCAAGAAGGGGCCCACCAAGTTGCCCAGGCTTCTCTTGAATGGTTGCGTCAAAATAAAGATCGGCCTTTTTTTCTTTTTATTCACACCTATCAACCTCATACACCTTATGCTTGCCCTCTGCCCTACAAGACTCGTTTTCTTTCCCCGCAGGCCAAGTGGGGTAGCTTGGATTTGATTGGTTATTTAGGAGGTAAACAAGGCATTTTTAAGCCCTTGCCTACTGAAGAGAAAGAAAATATTATTGCTCTTTATGATGCGGAAATTCTCTACACTGATGAGGTTTTAATCGGTGAATTGATGACGACCTTAAAGGAGTTAAATCTTTATCATCGGAGTTTGATCATTATCACCAGTGATCACGGCGAAGAATTTTATGAACATGGCAGTTGGGGTCATGGCCAGGATTTATATGATGAATCTTTACGGATTCCTTTAATAATCAAGTTTCCGGAAGTAGCTTCCGGGCGGGTTAAGGGGAAAAGGATTGAAGAACTCGTCCGTTTAATCGATGTTTTGCCCACGGTAGTTGATTTTTTGGGATTAAAAGGAGAAGATGAAATCCTAACCCAAGTGGATGGTCGTTCCCTCTTGCCAATGATCCAAGGAAAAGAAAATAGTCTTCGAGAATCGCTGGCTGAGGTGGCGGCCGATGTTCTTAGCTCCCATCTTCCCCAGCGAACAGCCTTAATTTTCCAGGGGAACAAACTCATCGTTAACCAACCTTTTAAACCCGAAGCTTTTAAATTTTTTGCCTACCCACCTCCCCAATTACCACAAGTGGAGTTGTATGACCTCATCCAAGATCCTCAAGAAACAGAGAATCTAGGGGCTAAAAAGCCAAAGCTAGTTCGCCAGTCAATTCGCCACCTAGAGGACTTATTTCGCTTGGCCAAGAAAAGAGATAAGCGAAAGGCCCGTTTGACTCAAAAGCTAAAAGAGCAACTAAGAGCTTTGGGATATATAAAATAGAACAGGCAACTAAAAGGAAGATTTGGTTCGGAAAGAAATGAAAGAAAAAACAAGAACCGGCGGGTGGGTTATTTTTGCCCTAGAAGTTGATGCTAGATTAAGCTTTAAACAAAAAAAATGTTTTTCTCCCTCTTTAGTTATAAGCTTTAATAACCAATAATTTATTTAAGGGAAAGGAAGAGCAAAAATGAAGGATGAAAAATTTATTGAAATAAAATGCTTGTCGGCAGAAGAGCAAGAGGCTCTTGCGGCCGAAATTAAAAAGAAAATAAAAGCCAAATTGCAGCAGGGCCTTCTTACCGAGCGAGAAGTTGAGGAAATCCAGCACTTGCAACTTGAGCCTCTCCCTGATATTCAAGATGTCCAAAGTGTTTATGAAGATTTTATGTATCAAGACGAGAAATATTAAGGAGGGAAATCATCATGGGCGAAGATAAAAAACAGAAATTTTCCGCCGAAGAAATGGAGATAAAAATAGACTATGAAAACATTGATGTGGAAGAGATAATGAACCAGATCAAGAGAAAAATAGCTTCTCGACCCGCCCAAGAAATAGAGCAACAGGAAGAAGAGACAAGGAATGATTACCGAGAGACAATCCCTCCTCCACTGACTTCGCCTCCGGGGGGATTGAGAAGTAAGATGCGCCGGATATTGCTGAAGCTAATGCGTCCTTTTGCTCCATTGATCAAATTAATGATCTTGCCTGTTGATGAAGAATTAAGAGAAACGGTCGAAAACTTGGATTATGCTAATCGTCGCTTAGATGAATTGACCGAGCGACTTCATCAGGAGGCTAATCGAATAGGACGATTAGAAAGCAAGATTGACCTTAATCATCAGCTTGTCAATGAAAGATTAGAGCTGGCTTTTAAGGATTTGGGGCGAGCCAAAGAATATACGAAATTATTGCATCAATTAACCCATAATTTAGTGGTTGAGATGACCAAGTTGAAAATCGAAAAAGATCACCTGAAAATCCAATCCCGGATCTTAGAGAAAGACTTAGCCTTTCTCAATCGCCGGGAGAAAGAAGTAGAAAAGAAGGTTTTCTCATGAAAATTGCTTTTGTTGTCCAGCGCTATGGAATGGAAATTAATGGAGGAGCGGAACTGCATTGTCGCTGGATTGCTGAACATATGAAGAAGTATTACGAAGTGGAAGTTCTGACAACTAAGGCCTATGATTATATTACTTGGGAAAATTACTATCTTGACGACATCGAAGAAATAAACGGGGTTCTTGTACGTCGTTTTCCGGTTGCTCGTCCCCGCAATCCCATGCGGTTTGGCCGTATTCAGCAGTTTGTTTTCCATCACGAGCATAAAATTGATGATGAGTTAAAATGGCTGGAGGAGGAGGGGCCTTTAGCCCCGGCTTTGATCAAGTATATTGACCAGCACCGGGCTGATTATGATTATTTCATTTTCTTCAGCTATCGCTATTATCATTCTTATTGGGGTATTCAGACTGTTCCTGAAAAAAGCATCTTAGTTCCCACCGCCGAACATGATCCGGTGGTTTATTTAAGGATATTCAAAGAGCTTTTTAGCTTACCACGAGCTTTCATTTATAATTCTGAGGAAGAGAAAAACATGATCCAGCGCGTGGCCAATAATTCCCATATTTTAGGGAAAGTAGTTGGGGTCGGTATTGAAATTCCTTCTTCTTGGCCCACGCAGCAGGTGTTGGAGCAAAGAGGAATTGCAAGTGATTACCTTGTTTACATCGGTCGCATTGATGAGAACAAGGGTTGTGATAAGTTATTTCAATATTTCTTGAAATTTAAAGAAAGAACTAATTATCCCGTAAAACTCGTTCTGGTGGGCAGCACGAAATTAACCATTCCTCATCATCCTGACCTTATCTATCTAGGTTTTGTCAGCGAGGAAGAAAAATTTGCTATTCTCCAAGGAGCTTTGCTTTTGATCATGCCTTCCTTCTATGAAAGTTTATCAATGGTTACCTTAGAAGCTTGGGCCTTAGAAAAGCCGGTTTTGGCCAATGCCCACTGTGAAGTCCTGCAGGGCCAGTGTCAAAGGAGCCAAGGAGGGTTGTACTACGAAAATTACGCCGAATTTGAGGAAACCTTAAAGCTTCTCCTCGAGGATGATAAACTGAGAGAAATTTTGAGCCAAAATGGCCGCCGTTATTTTGAGAGTAATTACACTTGGGAAGTTATTGAGCAAAAATATAACTATATTATTTCTAAACTCGAAGAGGAGAAAGAAAACAAGTGAGAGTCCATCAGTTTGCCACTTCTTTGACTTACGGTGATGCTATTTCCGATGAAATGTTGGAGATTCAAAAGGTCTTAAGAGAGAGAGGTATTGAGTCAGAAATTTTTGTTCGTTTTTATGATCCTCGATTGGCTAATCTGGCTCGTGATTATCGGGAGTATCCAGCCCACAGCTCACCCGAGAATGTTATCATCTTTCATTTTTCCATTGGTTCGCCGGTTTCGCGGATGTTTTTTAGAGTCCCTGACAAGAAGATAATGATTTATCATAATATAACTCCTTATCACTATTTTTTGGATTACCATCGCCTTTTAGCCAGGGAGTGCTACAAAGGACGGTTAGAATTAAAGATGTTTATCGATAAAGTTGACTTAGCTTTGGGAGATTCCGAATATAATCGTCAGGAGTTGGAAGAAGTGGGTTACCGGCATACGGCTGTTCTCCCTATTTTGATGGATTTTTCCAAATTTGATGGGCCAGGCGATCCGGTTGTCGAGCGACTTTTTTCGACTGAGAAAAAAACTATCCTGTTTGTCGGCCGAGTGATTCCCAATAAAAAATTTGAAGATATTATCAAGATTTTTTATTTTTATAAAAAGTATTTCAATCCCTCCTCCCAATTGCTTTTGGTGGGTGACTATCGAGGAATGGAAAGATATTTAGCGGCTTTGTTTCAGCTTATCGATGAATTAAAAGTAAAAGATGTTTTTTTCCCTGGGCACGTGGAATTTGCTGAGTTATTAACTTTTTTTCGCTTGAGTAATTATTATTTAAGCATGAGTGAGCACGAAGGTTTTGGCGTTCCTTTGCTAGAATCATTTTATTTGGGACTGCCTGTTCTTGCTTTTCCCGGGGGAGCGGTAAAAGAGACGATGAATGGAGGAGGCATTTTACTTCGACAGAAGGATTATTTACAGATTGCCTCTCTTATCCATCAGCTAGATGAAGACAAACAACTGAGAAAAAAAATCATATTTAGTCAGCGCCAAGCTCTCTCCAAGTATCAGCGGGAAAAAGTGGCGCAAATTCTCCTTCATTATATTACCGAGGTGGCCGGACGTTGAGAGTCGATCAACTGGTGCCTGCTTTTCACCAGGGGGATGCCATTGGAGATACGGCTTTCCATATCAAGCAATTCCTTCGCTGCCGTGGATTTCAATCAGAGATTTACTGCCTTGATCGAGATGAAGGGTTGGAGAAACATTCGACTTTATTTTCTGAATTTTTTCCCCCCGCTTCCACAGATATTACCATTTTACATTTTGCCTTGCCCTCACCTTTAACTGCCAAGTTCATAACTTTCTCTTCGAAGAAGATATTAATCTACCATAATATTACCCCAGCCCATTTCTTCTTGCCTTACAGTCAAGAAATGGCTCATATTGCTCAGGTAGGAAGAGAAGAGGTTAAGTTAATGGCCCCCCATGTCGACGTGGCTTTAGCTGATTCTGAGTTTAATCGTTTGGAACTAGAAGAAATAGGATACAGACGAACCGAGGTTTTTCCATTGTTTATTGATTTTGCTAAGTACCAGAGGCCAGCCGACCCCTTTTTTCAGCGACTTTTCCGTGACCAACGGGTAAACATTCTTTTTGTGGGGCGAATTGTTCCTAATAAGGGTATTGACGACCTTATCCGGACAACTTTTTATTACAAGAAATACATTTCGCCTCTGGTTAGGTTGATTATTGTCGGGAAAACAACCTCGTTACCGGCTTACTATCAGAGTTTAATCAAACTGGTCGATGATTTTTATCTTCGCCCTGAGGAAGTGGTTTTCACCGGTCATATCACCGACGAGCAGATGTATGCCCTTTACCAGACAGCTGACGTTTTTCTATCTATGAGCGAACATGAAGGTTTTGGACTACCTTTAGTAGAAAGTATGATTTTTGATTTGCCGGTTATAGCCTATGAGGCCACGGCTGTGCCCTATACCTTAGGTGGAGCAGGAATTCTTTTGCGGACCAAACGGGTTGATTATGTAGCTGAATTAGTTCATTTGGTGGCTACCCAGGAGAATCTTCGCCAAAAAATCATTAACCATCAACGTCAAAGACTAAAAGATTTGCGCGCCGAAGGGCTGGAAGAAAAATTACTGCGAGTGATCAAGGACTTAACCTAAACATGCACCGGATTGCTTTTGTGATTCAACGCTACGGAGAAGAAGTCATGGGCGGCTCTGAACTTCATTGTCGCTTGGTTGCTGAAAGATTAGCCCGCCGTGGTTATGATTGCACCGTCTTTACTACCACTGCTCAAGATTATATTACTTGGAAAAACGAATATCCCCCCGGAGATTCCTTCCTTAATCAAGTAATGATCAGAAGGTTTCCAATCGAGAGGGAAAGGAATATCGAGGAATTCAATCATTATTCGGATTGGATTTTTCACAATTCGCACTCTCATGAAGATGAGCAGCGATGGATGGAGCAACAAGGTCCCTATTCGCCCCAATTGGTGGAAGCTTTGGCTAAGAATCAGGGAGATTATGATGCCTTCATTTTTTTTACCTATCTTTATTTCAATACTTATTGGGGGTTGAAAGTAGTTTCGCGTCCGAAAGCCCTTGTTCCCACGGCTCATGATGAACCGGCGCTCTATTTGGACATAATGAAGGAAGTTTTTAACTCGCCAGATGCCTTTGTCTTTAATACTTTGGCTGAAAAGAGGATGTTAACCAAACTTTTTGAGCTTCAAGATAAATATCAAGATATAGTCGGCGTGGGAGTTGATCTTCCCGAGGCCATCCCTGACTGGAATTCGATGCGCCTGAAATATGGCCTTTTCCGTCCTTTTGTTCTCTACGCCGGGCGGATTGAACCTGGAAAAGGATGCCAAGAATTAGTCGACTATTTCTTAGAATTTGTTCGACAGAACCCAGATATTGAGCTTATCCTCATTGGAAAGAAATTAATGGACCTTCCTCACCATCCCCAGGTTAGGTACCTTGGCTTTGTCTCTCCCGAAGATAAAAACGCCTTGATGAAGCATGCTCTAGTGACGATTCATCCCTCCCACTTCGAGAGTTTATGTATGGCGGCTTTGGAATCTCTTGCTCTCGGGACGCCTATCCTCATTCAAGAGAAAACTGAACCTCTTAGAGATCACTGTCTTCAAGGTCAGGCCGGGCTTTACTTCGCTAATCAACAAGAGTTTGTCCAGGCGCTGGAGTTGCTGGTAACCGAAAATAGGTTAAGACAAAGATTGGGTGAAAATGGCCAGCGCTATGTGGCTCAGAATTACTCTTGGGAAGTAGTGTTAGCTAAGTATGACAAGATTATTGAGTATTTGGCCAGCCGAGACTAACCAAAGTAAGACTAAGGCGAGTGAGAAAGAAGTTAAGAACAAGGAAGAGGCATGGTTTGGATGTTAGCCAAAAATCGGCTATAGTTACTTGGAAAGTTGGGCTTAGTGCTTGATAGCCCTTAGTTTGACTCTCTCTAGTGATTATGATAGTTTAACCAAAAGAGGGGCAAAAAGAGTGGCCTTTGTTAATCATGCAACTAAAACCCTGGCCATTAAGGTTGTTTATTATGGTCCGGGCTTGAGCGGGAAGACAACTAATTTAAGATATATTTATTCTCGACTGGATGAAAATTCGCGGGGAGAGCTGGTTTGTTTGGAAACAGATACCGAACGAACTCTATTTTTTGACTTGTTGCCCGTAAAGGCAGGGCTCATAAAAGATTACAAAGTCCATTTTCAACTGCTTACTGTTCCAGGACAAGTTTTTTACGAGGCTTCGCGTCGTAGTGTATTAAAAGGCGCTGATGGGATCATCTTTGTAGCTGATTCTCAGGCTCCTCTTCTCGATGCTAACTTGGAGAGTTTTGATGAAATGCGGCGTTATCTTTATGACTATGGGATAGATTTAAACTTAACGCCCATTGTTTTTCAGTATAACAAGAGAGATTTATCCAACTTGATTCCAGTTGAAACTTTTAATAACCTGATAAATCCTCGGAAATTACCTCACGTGGAAGCTATTGCTATTAATGGAGTTGGAGTGCTGGATAGTTTGAAATTGATGGCTAAAATGGTGGTTCCGATTATTAAAGAAAAAGTTTTTGGTGAACCAAGAAAAGAAGAAGCCGAAGTCCAATTAGTGGAGGAAAAGAAAGGGAAAAAAGAACCTCGCCCCAAAGAAGCAAAGGAGAAAGAGGCTCCTGTTCCAGAATTTGTTCCGCTGCGGGTGACGAAGATAAAACTGAAATCTTCCAAAGACGTCGAGGAAGAATTAGAAAAACTAGCCCAGGAATTTGCTTCTCTTAAGAATGATTAAAAGATTAATCTAGTCTAACCTGATCTAATTAATCTTCCCTAGTGAAAAAAAGAGCTTAATCTAGTCGTCTTTATATTTGAATTAATCCATTGGTTGTTCAAAATTGTTTTTCTAATGGATTAGAAACAAAACTAGCCGGACTTAAAAAAATGCTTTTTAAAGTAGCCAGTGCTTCTTTAGTAGGTATTGAAGCCAAGTTGATTGAGGTTGAAGTTGATGTCTCAACGGGATTACCGGGATTAATTTTAGTGGGGTTACCAGATCCGTCGATTAAAGAGAGCCGGGAAAGAGTGCGAGCGGCTTTGAGAAATTGTGGCTACGACTTTCCCCGGAAAAAGGTAACTATTAATCTAGCCCCGGCTGACCAACGCAAAGAAGGTTCCTCCTTTGATGTGCCTATTGCCGTGGGTATTTTGGCCCATCAAGGAGTCTTTCCTTCAACCCGAATAAGTAAGTATCTATTCATGGGTGAATTGGCTCTCGACGGTCAACTGAAACCCGTTAAAGGGGTTCTTTCAGCCGCCTTTTTAGCCCGTGAAGAAAATTTCGAAGGCTTGGTTATTCCCCAGGGTAATCTTGAAGAAGCTTCTCTTGTGCAGGGAATTGATATTTATGGTTTAGCTTCTTTAAGTGAGACCATTGAGTTTTTAAGAGATGCCTCAAAATTTTTACCGGCTACCTGTTGTTTGCAAAAGGTGTGCCTGGAGAGAGACTATCCTCTTGATTTTCAGGAGGTGCGTGGCCAGTATCAAGCCAAGAGGGCCTTAGAGATTGCGGCCGCGGGGAATCATAACGTATTGATGATTGGGCCGCCAGGAGCAGGAAAAACGATGTTAGCTCGGCGCCTTCCTTCCATTTTGCCCCCAATGACAGAAGAGGAAATAATCGAAGTAACGCGGATCTACAGTGTGGCTGGTTTGCTCCCCGGAGGTCAGATTGTTAGCCATCGTCCTTTTCGCTCCCCCCATCATAGTGTGTCGGATGCCGGTCTTATTGGAGGAGGCATTATTCCGCGACCAGGGGAAGTTAGCTTAGCGCATCGAGGAGTTCTCTTCTTAGATGAACTCTCTGAGTACAAAAGACAGGTTCTGGAAAATTTACGACAACCTCTCGAAGATGGCTGTGTCACTATCTGTCGCTTGAATAGTCGAGTTACTTTTCCCTCGGCCTTCATGTTAGTAGCCGCTATGAATTCTTTTGAAGATAGTTACAATGTTTATTCGTCTTCGGGGAGCTATTTTTCTCAAAAAACAAGGTTTTATTCTCGAATTTCTAAACCTCTCCTGGATCGCATTGATATTCAAATCGAGGTGCCTAAAATTACCTTTCAGGATTTAAACTCGGTAAAACGAGGCGAACACTCGACGGCAATCAGAGAACGGATTATTGCTGCTCGCCAGATTCAATGGCAAAGGAATGGCCGGCAAAATTCGGGAGGAAATGCCAAGCTGAGCGGGAAGGACATTAAACGTTATTGCCAATTGAATGAAGAAGGTCGCCGGCTGATGAAGAGGGCCATGGAAAATTTAAACCTTAGTGCTCGGGCCTATATTCGGATTCTCAAAGTTGCTCGGACAATTGCTGACCTTGATGGCGATGACTCTCCGGAGCTTAAACCTCAATTCTTAGCTGAAGCAATTCAGTACCGATTGCTGGATAAACCCGATTTTTGAATCCTGAATTTGAAAGGCAATATTTTAAAGTGAGATAAAAAAACTACCATCAGATGGCAGGAAGAAATAGAACCAGAAAAGAAAAAACGAGACAGTTAAAAGTTAAAAGACTCACTGGAGCCGAAAATAACGAGGTTAAACTTGGTTAAAAAAGGAATGTTTTTATCTAAAAGAAAAATAAATTTTATTAAATCATCTTGACATATAATATAAAGATAATATAATATTTTTGAAATATCTTACGAGGAAGGTTAACATGGCAAGAACTTTAAGAAAGTATAAGAATCTGTCGCGGAAGTTTCAAGCGATGGCTCATCCCGCACGACTTAAATTGCTGCATACTTTGTTGGAAAAAGAATGTTGTGTGGGCGAACTTCAAAAATGCTTACAGATATCTCAACCTAATACGTCTCAGCACCTTAAAGTTCTACGGACGGCGGGAATTGTTAAGGGAAAAAAGGAGAAAAACCGCATTTGTTATCGAATCGCGGATAAAAATATCAAACAAATTTTAATTATGTATTTTGGAGGAGAAGAGAAAAATGGCTAATATACCGGAAGTGACAGATAGTACTTTTCAACAAGAGGTCCTGGAGTCAGATCGGCCTGTTTTAGTAGATTTTTGGGCTCCGTGGTGTGCTCCTTGCCGCATGGTGTCCCCCGTAGTGGAAGCAGTGGCCGAAAAGTACAAGGACAAAGTGAAGTTTTTTAAAATGAATACCGATGAAAATATGCAGACAGCTGTTAAGTATCAAATAATGGCTATTCCCTCCCTGATTATTTTTAGAGGGGGAAAGGAAGCCGAAAGAATTGTGGGCTTTAGACCCCAAAAAGATATCGAAGCCATCCTCGATAATCATTTGCAAAAGGAGGATAAATCCTTTCTGGGGAAAAGATAGAGCTGGGATTCAGTTAAGGGGAACGTAAATATCTGATCAAAAAGCAAGGTGGGCTGAAAAGCCCTGAGCTTCAAGTTGAAATTCACCCTCCAGTTGGTTGAGTAAGTGGATCTGATTATCCCTGGGGTAGAAGAATTGTTGTCCTTGGAGAGAAGAGGACACTTATTCTTTTGACCATTTTAACGCTGAATCTTCGGTTACCAAGAGATTACTCACTTAAACAGCTGATTAAATCGCCTTGCCTTGTAATCTAAATGAGAAAAAGCCTAAAATAACGAAATTGTAGTAAAATAGAAAGACTACAAAAAAAATTAACGAGCATCTAGATGAGAAATATCATCATTTGTTTTTTAAGAATAAATTAAGGAGGAATTACCATGTGGTGGGAAAACAAGATAATGAGAACCTTCCGCTGTCAGTTGAAACAGAGCCCAGGAGTTTTAGGGCATTTATTAGCTGAGCTGGGGGATGCTGGTGGCTTTTTGGGAGAAATAAAGACAATTCATATGGGTCGGTCGGTGGTGATAAGAGATATCGTAGTTTTTGCTGACAATTTTAGTCATTTAGATAAATTGATTAAGATTGTTAATGATAATCCTGATGTTAATTTGCTTGAAGTTCGAGATGAGGTGTTAGAAGTTCATCAGGGAGGTAAGATTGCTGTTCGCAGCCGATATAAAATTGATAGTTTAAGCCAATTAAGGAGAGTCTATACTCCAGGAGTGGCCGAAGTTTGCTTGAGGATAAAAGAAAATCCTCACCTTGCTTGGCGATTTACGGCGATCAATCACTTAGTGGCCATTGTCTCCGATGGTTCGGCGGTATTAGGGTTGGGTGATATCGGAGCGGTTGCTTCCATGCCAGTCATGGAGGGCAAAGCCTGTCTCATGGAGACCTTGGTTGGTCTTTCCGGGATACCAATTCTAATCAACACCAAAGATGTTGACGAAATTGTCAAGACAGTGGTTACTATCGCCCCCACTTTCAGTGCCATTCAGCTAGAGGATATTTCAGCTCCCCGGTGCTTTGAAATTGAAGAAAGGCTCCGACAACAAGTTGATATCCCGGTCCTGCATGATGACCAGCATGGAACCGCAGTGGTAGTTTTGGCCGCGCTGTTAAATGCCGCCAAGATGTCGGGAGTTGATCTCAAAAGTACTCACTTCGGGCAAATTGGTCTAGGGGCTGCGGGGCTGGCCGTGGCTAAGATGTTAATGCATTATTTTGGGCAATCAGTCAAAGGTGCTGATATCAATGAAGATGCTCAAAAAAGACTCGCTAGGGCTGGAGGGATCCCTGCTGACCTCGAAGAGATTATGCAGAGTTGTGGAGTAGTGATTGCCACGACCGGAGTTCCAGGATTAATCAAGCCCGAGATGATTCAACCGGGACAGATTATTTTGGCCTTATCCAATCCAAGGCCAGAAATAAAACCCGATGAGGCGTTAGCCGCTGGAGCAGTTTTTGCTGCCGATGGTCGCTCGGTAAACAATATTTTGGGCTTTCCTGGAATTTTTCGGGGAGCAGTCGATGCCAAAGTTTCAGATATTACCGAGGAAATGCTGGAAGCGGCTGCCTTGGCTATTGCTGAATCTACTCCGCCAGGTGAATTAGTACCTAACCCCCTTGATCGCCAGGTTCACCGGAGGGTGGCTCAAGCAGTAGCTCGAAAAGCCTTGGAGTTGAGGTTGAGCCGGGCCGATTTATCCGGCTATTTTGATTAAATTTCGCCTTTATAAGAAAAAGAGAATTATCACCATTGAGTTTATTATCATCGAGATGGTCTTGTTATTCAGGATTAGGGTAAAAAAAGAAGTAGCTAGCGCTGCCTGATGTATGGAGATGGGCATTATTCTTGGTGAAAATTTAAAAAAATACTAATTATTCCCGCCACAGCGGGGGTTGAAAAATTTTTATTTTTTCCGGACAAACTATTTTTATCTTGTCAAAACAAGAAGTTTGAGTTATCTCTATGGGGAAAGGAGGTTACAGTCTAATGAATAAAAGGGTTAGCCTGGCAATTATGCTTTTTTGTTGTCTAAGTTTGATGATCTTAGCTCAATCCAGGAACCGTGAGCAGGATTTTTCCGTGATTAAGGTTAAACCAGCCTCAATGACTCCCTTAAAAAAGGTGGTATTGAGCTGGTTAGATGAGCATTTCACCCCCCTCTCTGAACTCAATCGGAAAATTTGGGAGTATGCGGAAATAGCCATGGAAGAATATCGATCTTCCGCTCTATTAGCTGATTTTTTAGAAAAAAATGGCTTTTTAGTCCAGAGGGAAGTGGCGGGCATGCCCACTGCTTTTGTAGCTGTCTATGGCACGGGAAAGCCAGTTATTGGCATTTTAGCTGAGTATGATGCTTTGCCTGGCCTTTCTCAAGATACCGTTCCTTACCAGAAACCTCTAGAAAAAGGGAAGCCTGGCCATGGCTGTGGACATAATATTTTTGGAGTGGCCTCGACGGCGGCGGCCGTGGCCATGAAAGAGGTTATGGTCAAGAATAATCTCCCCGGAACGATCAAATTATTTGGTTGCCCGGCTGAGGAAACATTGATTGGCAAAGTATTTATGGCCCGGGAAGGACTTTTTGATGGTTTAGATGCTTGTATTCAGTGGCACCCGAGTGCTAGGAATGGAGTTTCTCTGGGTTCATCCAATGCTTTAAATCAGTTTGAAGTCGAGTTTTTCGGTCAAACTGCCCATGCAGCTGGTGATCCTTGGCATGGTCGAAGTGCTCTCGATGCCATTGAATTGACCAATATCGGCTTAAATTATTTACGGGAACATCTCAAACCAACAGCTCGAATTCATTACGTGATTACTGATGGAGGATTGGCTCCCAACGTAGTCCCTGATTATGCCCGGGCCTGGTATTACGTTCGTGATGCTGATCGAGAGAGTGTCGAGGAGGACTATCGTCGGGTGCTGGATATAATTGATGGGGCAGCCAAAATGACCGGAACCAAGTATAAGGTCCACTTCATCAGTGGTGTTTATAACCTTCTTCCTAATCGGGTGGGCTGCGAGGTTGTTTATAGTAATCTTCTCCTTGTTGGCTCCCCCTCTTTTGATGAGCAGGAGCAAGAATTTGCTCGAGAAATTCAAAGAAACCTGGGGGTGGAAACTAAGGGCCTTGATACTGAGATCCAACCTTTAAAATTACCAGGCCAAAGTTGGGGCGGCGGGTCAACCGATGTGGCTGATGTGAGCTGGATAACCCCAACCACAACTTTGGGTATTGCCTGTAAACCTCTTGATACTCCGGGGCATCATTGGTCGACGGTAGCTTGCGGGGGGATGACTATTGGCCATAAGGCCATGTTAACCGCTAGCAAGGTGATGGCTTTAACTGCAGTGGATTTTTTCACCAACCCCGAGATACTGAAAAAGATGAAAGAGGAATGGGTGAAAAAAACAGCTGGAAAGCCTTATAAATCCCCTCTGCCCTCCGACCTTAAACCCCCGATTAAACCAAGACCAGTAGAGAAATAGCCACTTTCTTTGGCTTGATCTTGTTTATTTTTCTCAATAATTTTGCTGTCGAGAGAAATAGATAATTTATGATTATTTATTGGTGGAGAAAATTAAGGCTATTGCTATTAACGGCTATTAACGTCGTTCATAAATTAGAAGAGAATAGGGACAACGTTGGGGAGGTTAAACCAACGTAGTTGATTTCCCTCGTTAAGGTTGGATAAGGGGGGGAGCCAGAATAAGTTAGTGAAAGAAAAACTTTTTCTTCGCTTTAACAATTAATAAATATATCGCCCCGTCCCTTTGTTCTGCCTTTAAATGATGGTAGTTGTAAAGGCCTAACGCATGCTAAAATATTTAGAAAACTATGGGGTGAGTCCTCCTTTCATTGGTTTGTTTTTAATTAGGAAATTACTACGATGTCCCCTCTTTTTTTATCTCAGGTACTCATTTTGGCGATGAACCGGCGGGAAAAGTTATGGCCGGGAGGAAAAATCCACTGCAAAAAATAGACTCTGGGTAAATTGTATCGACCAACATTGATTGGCGAAAAATCATTAAAATTGAGATTAAAATTGAGAAAATTAAACCTAAGAAGATTATTTCTAAGGAAAAAAAGATTGAAAGGTAAATGATTTACCAATCTGGTTTAGATGGCCTTGCTCATCGTAGATTATTGCTCCATAAGCCGGGAAAGCTTTGATGATTTTTTCGGGTTGAGGGGAAACAAATAGGGCGGTGGAGAGGGCATCACAGATGGCTGTTTCCGGGCCGATAGCCGTGACGCTTGTTTTGCCTCGGGCAGGATAACCTGTGTGAGGGTCAAGAACATGATGATATCTTTTTCCTTGGTGAATGAAGTATCGTTGATAGTCTCCGGTGGTAGTGGCCGCCAAATTAGTAATTGAGAGAACCCCAAGGAAACCATTTTTTCGGGGATGTTTTATCCCCACTTTCCAAGAAGATTCTTCAGGATTTTGACCCCAACAATAGAGATCACCACCGGCATTGATGAAACCATGGAGCACTCCTAAGTTCTGAACTTTTTCGGCGGCTAAGTCCACTCCGTACCCTTTAGCAATACCTCCCCAGTCCAATTTTTGATGAGGGCCAAGGATTAACTGGTTATTTTCCACCTTGATTTTATCCATCCCGATGAGAGGCAGGGTCTTCTTTATTTCTTCGGGAGAAGGAAGGTGAGGTTGGCCGTTAAGAAAACCCCACAGCTGGGAAAGAGGGGCTACTGTAAGGTCAAAAGCACCCTCTGATTCTTGGTGAACTTGATAAGCTTTGTGGTAGAGATCAATAACTTGCGGAGAGACAACCTGGGTGGCTTGGGGCCCAAAGTTATGCTCGGTGGAGGCAAAGATTTGGTGAATTGAATCCAGGGCTTTTTTATATAAGGACGAAGAGCAATAAAGGCGAATTTCGCAAAGAGTGTCAAAGTAAACGATGGTTGTCTGGTGCCAGCTCTTGGACGAGGAACAAGAAGAAAAGAAAAGTACTGAGATTAAAATAAAGCCAAGAAAAAGATTGTTGATTAGGCCAAGCCTTAAATTTTTTTTCATTATAAGAGACTTATTATACCATATGTTTTTCCCTGACAGCTGGTATCTTTCGCCTCCTTAAAATAAATTTCATTTAGGCTAGTTTTGTCTGGGCTAATTAAGTCATTAAAACAGTAGCTTTGTCAGTTTTTATCAATTTATCTCTAAAATGTATTCCTGATAAAGAAATGATTTTTAATTCAAAAGGGTTATTATCTGGCCGGAACCATTGAATTAATAAGGTTATTTACCTTGGGTGAGGACAGAAAAAAAATAATGGATTAAGAGGTGCCAGGTCAGGTGAGGGGAGTAAAGATTAACGGGTTAAAAGCGGCCAGATCTCCACGTTCAAGCTTAATTTCTTTTAAGAACCCGACCGGGGTTAAAATTTTTGATGCTGCTTTGAGTTCTGGCTTTTTAATTAGTTAAGGTCAAATGAGGCGACCAGCCCCTCTTTAATTTTGACCCCCATTTAATCTTGTTTCCCTTGCCCCACCAACATAGAAGAGAATCACATAATAATCACGGAGGTAATAGCCTGGTTTTTCGTTATTAATCAAGATGATTCAATGGTTGACAAAAAAAACTAGATTTTATAAGTTGAGGCTTCAGTGAACGGCTTAATTTTTCAGGCATTTTCTCTTCTGCTTTTGTTTATTTGTCTTACCTTATTTTTTTTCTCCCCATCTCTTATGGCGATGAATTTCTTGGAGTGGATTGGGGGAAGAGTATTAACTAGTTATTCGAGAGCCTCTTCTCGGTTTAGTTGACTCAATCTGGCTTCCTTGAACATTAAGGATAAATAGTAGTGAAAAAAAATAAAAAAACACTTAAAAAGGTTCTAAGAAAGAGTAGCTTTAATAAAAATGAAAGGGGATAGAAATGAGCCCTCTAAACCATGAGAAAATTTATGGGAATTACTTAAGGCCGGGCCAAATTTATCTGTTAACATTATTGCGGATTTTAATCGGCTGGCATTTTTTGTATGAAGGTTTGGCCAAATTATTCAATCCCTACTGGACATCAGCGGACTTTTTATTGCAATCTAAATGGATTTTTTCCAGCTTGTTTAAAGCCCTCGCGGCTTCACCAACCATTTTAAAGATTGTTGACTGGCTTAATATCTGGGGGTTGATCCTCATTGGCTTAGCTTTGATGTTCGGTTTTGCCGAGAAAGTTGCCTGTTGGACCGGAGCCATCTTTCTTTTTCTTTATTATTTAGCGACTCCTCCTTTTAGTGGTTATTCATACTCGATACCCCAGGAAGGAAGTTATGTCATCGTTAATAAGAATCTTATTGAGCTGGTCGCTCTACTTGTTTTAAACGTTTTCCACACCAGTCGGGTATATGGCCTTGATTACTTTTTCTTCCGGAAAAAACAGGCTCCCTTAATCCAGAAATAAAAGGAGAGAATAAAATGAGTAACGATGAACACCAAGACAAGAAAAAAGAGAAGAAACAAGAAAACTCTGAACCGAAATTAAAATTGACCCGTCGCGATATCCTTAAAGGATTGGTGGGAGTTCCTTTTGGAGGTGCTCTGGCTGTTAGCGCTTGGGAGAAGATTGCCGGGGAGAGGGCGAAGAGGAAGCTAATTCTTGATGAACTGGGATTGATTGAAGAAGCTCCCTCATCTCGAGAACCCGTTTCTCCACCTTCCTCGAAGGAGTTGATCAGAGTGGGAGTTATTGGTTTTGGGGGCCGGGGAGAAAGTGTTGTCCAGTCGCTTGGTTTTGCTCATCCAGATTGGGTGAAACAAAAAACTAAAGATGCTCAGAGAAACAGATTTGATACTGGTTTAAAAGATTTTTTGAGCCAGGAAGATTTAAAGGTGGTCATCACTGGTGTCTGTGATATTTTTGATATTCGGGCGGAAAGAGCTTTGGCTACTGCTTCCAACGACGTTCGTCCTGGCGGAGGCCAAGGCAAGCTTCCTCCAGTCAAGCGCTACCGTCATTACCAAGAGCTCTTGGCTAGTCCGGATATTGATGCGGTCATCATTGCCACGCCTGACCATTGGCATGCGCGAATGATTATTGATGCGGTTCAAGCCGGCAAGCATGTTTATTGTGAAAAATGTATGACGCGGACTGAAGAAGAGGCTCATCAGGTTTACGAAGCTGTTCGAAACAGTGGGCTTGTTTTTCAGTTGGGGCATCAAAATCGTCAGTTAGAAAGTCATTTTAAAGCTCGGGAAATAGTTAAGCGCGGACTACTCGGACCAATTAACCTGGTGGAAACCACCACTAATCGAAATTCCCCGGTTGGTGCCTGGGTTTATTCCATCCATGAGGATGCTGGTCCGCACAATATAGATTGGGCTCAGTTTCAAGAACCTGCCCCCCATAAAGTTCCTTTCAGCTTAGAGAGATTTTTCCGCTGGCGTTGCTGGTTTGATTATGGAACCGGACTTTCCGGTGACCTTCTCTCTCATGAGTATGATGCTGTCAACCAAATAATGGACTTGGGGATACCTCATGCAGCTGTTGCTTCGGGAGGGATTTATTTTTACAAAGATGGGCGTGATGTGCCCGATGTTTTTCAGGTTGTCTTTGAGTATCCGCAGAGAGATTTGACTTTAGTTTACAGTGCCACTCTTTCCAGTGGTAGAGACCGAGGTCGGCTCTTCATGGGTCATGATGCTTCGATGGAGGTAGGAAGTAATTTAGTGGTAACCGTAGATTATGGCTCGACTCGGTATAAGGATAAGATCAAAAATAAAATAATTGATTTATCACTGCCTCTTTTTACTTTTCGTCCAGGAGCCAAGGGCATTGACACGGTAACTTCTGCCACAGAAAGGTATTTTGCCCGACGTGGTTTGCTTTATACTTATCGCCATGGTCGACGGGTGGATACAACTCATCTTCATCTGAAAGAATGGTTAACTTGTATCCGGGAAGGTGGACAGCCTAGTTGTAACATTGACCGAGGCTTTGAGGAAGCTATTACCTGCCATATGGCCACTCGCTCTTATCTGGAAGGCCGGAAGGTTTATTGGGATCCTCAACGCCGGAAAATAGTTTAATTCGAGGATTAATTTAATTTGGCAGGGAAAAACAAGCGAGGGAGTGATGAGTGCTAGATTTCGCTTAAGTGTAATGATGTTTCTCCAGTATGCCATTTGGGGAGCTTGGGCTCCGGTATTGTCTGACTATTTAATCAACAAGTTAGGTTTTAGTGGTGCTCAAGTGGGGGTTGTTTACAGCCTGCTGCCTTTGGCCACGATCCTTTCTCCCTTTATTGGCGGCCAAATTGCTGATCGGTATTTCCCCACCCAAAAGGTAATTGCCTTTTTGCAGCTTTTGGGGGGAGTCCTCTTGATTTATACCTCAACAGTGACTAACTACTCGACTTTGGTCGGCCTGATGCTTTTTTATTCATTGCTTTACGCCCCAACTCTGGCTCTGACCAATTCGATTGCTTTTATTCATCTGGAAAATTCGGAAAAAGAATTTGGCATCATCAGAGTTTGGGGGACTATTGGGTGGATTGTGGCCGGCTTGAGTTTGGCCGGATGGCGATATTTAGGAGAAGTTGCCTCTCAATTTTCTTGGCGCGGCGACACTCTGTTTTTAGCCGGGTTGTTTTCGATTATCATGGGATTTTATTCATTTAAGTTGCCTCATACCCCCCCGCAAAAGGAAGCAGCTAAACCATGGGCTTTCCTCGAAGCCCTCAAGATGCTTCGAGATAAGAATTTCCTGATTTTCATGATTATTTCTTTTGTGGTAGCCACGGAGCTGCAGTTTTATTATGTTTTGACAGCTCCTTATCTGACTTCCGAAGTGATCAGAGTAAGCAGCTCAGCTGTCTCGGGAGTGATGGTCATCGCTCAGATTGCTGAAATCTTCGTTATGGCTCTTCTTCTGCCTTATTTTTTGCCTAAATATGGAATAAAGAAAACAATGATTATCGGTGTTCTAGCTTGGCCCGTGCGATATATAATTTTTGTCATCGCCTATCCTGCTTGGTTAGTCATCGCTTCCTTAGCTCTGCATGGTTTTTGCTATGTTTTTTTCTTTACCGCGGCTTTTATTTTTGTTGATGAAGTAGCCCCCCGGGATATTAGGGCCTCAGCCCAGAGTTTAATTGCCATTGTGGTTCTCGGCTTGGGAAACTTTTTGGGAAGCCTGTTTTCTGGCTGGATTCAAACTCTTTTTACCTCCGAGACAGGGACTAATTGGCGAGGTGTCTTTTCCATTCCGGCTCTCTTAACCATTCTTTGCGCTGTGGCCTTTGTTTGCTTTTTCCGGGAAAAAAAGCAGTTGGAACTAAGTTAGAATTACGACAATGATTATCAATAAATAATTACTATTGAAAACTTAAGTTAAATGCCCATGTTTAGATTAAGAGGGATTAGAGCCTGTTTCTCGTTATTGCTAGTTAGGGATTTAAGTTTATTGATTTTACCCTCTATGAAGAGCTAATCTTCCAGAGAAATGTGGTTAATATTGGGAAAATAAAATGGAGATTGAAAGCCAAGTTAGAAATAACCAGACTAAGTAAGGAGGAATCATGGGTAGGAATAAGACAATCCAGCTTGGACCAGGAAAAGGTAGTAAGGGAAGCTGCTAATTAGCAATTTAATTCGAGGTAAGTGAGAATTGGCTTCATTCCTAAGGGAAAGAATGAGGGATTAAGGGCCTTGAATAGTGTTAATTTGCTTCTAATTAGCCAATTAATTAACCAGCTGAATGGAGCTAATTTTGTTTTGAGCCATTAAGGCGATAATGAAAGGTAAAATAATCATAAAATAAATAAAAAATAGAGTGAGGTA
>DQWD01000095.1 GCA_011042725.1 Candidatus Aminicenantota bacterium
GAGCGGGCGTAGTTCAGTGGTAGAACGTCTGCTTGCCAAGCAGAAGGTCGGCGGTTCAAATCCGCTCGTCCGCTCCATTAATTTATCTTCCCTTTATCGAGAAGAGATGGTTGTTGCTTTTAATTAGGGCGCGGTACCCAAGTGGCTAAGGGAGAGGTCTGCAAAACCTCGATTCGCCGGTTCGAATCCGGCCCGCGCCTCCAGAAAGATTTTTATCTCATAATTTCCCGTGAACAATACTCTAGTTAAATAGTTGTCTCGACAATCTCTAGAGAGAAAAAAGCAAAGAAAGAGGAAATCCATCTGTTCTCATTTAAGATTATTGGAGATGGATTAGAAGCGAAAATAGCTGGTGATTAATTAGTTGATGATTTTTGCCAGCGGAGAAATAGATAAAGGGCCCCCAACCAAAGAAGTAAGTCCTGGAAAAGAAGACTTGCCCCGACTTTATGACTAAAAGCACCAAAGCAACCGCAGTCAGGATTAACGCCTCTGATCATAGTGACCATGATGAGAACAATGAAAAGGCTAAAAAGGCTAAGAGCCAGAAATGATGCCCCAGTTCTTAAGATTCCGCTGATTAAGAGGAGGCCAATAAGCAATTCTAGTCCCGGAAGAATGACCGCGATCCATAAGGCCCAGCTTTCAGGAAACAAGCGATAATTAAGGATATCTCGGGCAAAATTGAGAGGATCAATTATTTTAAGAATTCCCGACCAAATAAGAACCACTCCGATGATCAGACGGGCGAAAAGTTCTCCCCACCAAGATAGTTTTATTCTTGTTTTTTGTTGAGCTAAAGAAATCTTCATTTTCTTTCTAACCTTGCTTGCCAGTTGTATCCTCTGAGTCCTTATATCTTAGTCATCACCAGAATAATTTTCTGATTTATTGTCGTCAAATCCATTTTTTTACTAGCTGTAATTTTAGGCCTTGTGCTTTTCCATTTGATTGAATGTTGTCCCCAGAGTAATTAAGCAATAGCTTGGAAAAAACCATCAATTTGGCTCTCTGCGGAGCCAATTACTATGGCTAGGGACTTTAAATTCTGTTTTCGTTCTCCTTTAATTGTTTCCTTCTACCGGTAAGCCGGCCGCTTGCCATCCCGCCCATCCCTCGAGGATCACGCAAACCTGCGTGTAGCCGATAGTTATCAATTTTTGAGCTACCTCAAGGCTAGAGAGGCAATCCCCTCCTTCGCAATAAACGATTACTTTTTGGTCCCGGGGGATCAATCCCTCCCTAAAATAGTCATCGAAGAGAAGCGGGGGAAGGTTAATAGCTCCAGGGATGTGTTCTTCCTTATAAGCTTGGGGCGAACGGCAATCGATAAAGAATGCTTGTTGACCGGCGAGCAAGGAGGCGGCCTCGTCAAGGGAGATAAAAATCACCCCGGGGTAGTCCTTTTGCTCAATAAATTGGGGGGGTAATTTCCCTTGGTAGAAGTCTCGGATAAGGGGCAGATTAAGCAGCGTCCCCGAAGCCACAGCCAAAAATATAATTACAAGTGCTTCACACCCTACTTTAGCCCAATTTTTCATTAATTTTGATTATTTACCCTTAACTCAACTATAAATACTTTGGTATTTTTTGAGTCCCTCCCGGAAAACATGGATTGCGCGACGGAGGTCTTCTTCTTTAAGAACGTAGGCAATCCGGATTTCATCTCTTCCTTTATCCGGGGAAGCATAGAAACCTTGAGCCGGAGCTACCATTGCTGTTTCGCCATCCAATTCAAATTCAGTCAGCATCCAGCGCACGAAATGTTCGCTGTTTTTAATCGGTAAACGGACAATGATGTAAAAGGCTCCTTGCGGTTTATGCATGATAATCCCCGGGATTTGACTTAGCTCCTGGTAGAGAAGATCTCTTCTTTTCTGGTATTCTTGCCGAATAGACTGAAAATACTCTGGTCCTAACTGGTAAGCCCTTAGGGCCGCTTTCTGCTCCATTGTTGGAGGACAGAGTCGTGCTTGAGCAAATTTAAGAACAGCTTGGTAGATTTCTTCATTACGAGTGATAACGGCTCCGATGCGAGCCCCACAGCAACTGAAACGCTTCGAGATGCTATCAATAACAATAGTCCGGTCCTTTACTTCCTCAAACTCCAGAACACTTGTGTGATGAAGGCCATCGTAGATGAATTCATTGTAAACTTCATCGGCAATCAGGAAAAGATCCTTTTGACCCACAATTTCGACCACTCGAGCAATTTCTTCTTTGGTATAAACGGTTCCGGTGGGGTTATTGGGCGAGCATAAAAGAATGGCTTTTGTTTCCGGGGTGATTTTCGATTCAATTTTTTCTCTTGATGGCAGCCGGAATCCTTTTTCTACTTCCAGAGTTAATGGAATAATATTGACATTGGCAAAGGAGGCATACCCATTATAATTGGTATAATACGGCTCAGGGATGATGATACTTCCTCCGGGATCAGACACGGCGCTGAAAGCAAAATGAATTGCTTCTGAGCCACCAATGGTAACGACAATATTTTCTGAGTTAAGATCATGGCCTTTGGTTCGATAGTAATTAGCGATGGCTTCTCGTAACTCGGGGAGACCTTGAGCTGGTCCGTAACTCAGTACTTCTTCTTGTGCTTGGCAGAAGGCATCCCAGACCGGTTTGGGTGTGGGAATATCTGGCTGCCCAATATTAATGAAGTAAACTTTTATGCCTTTTTGTCGGGCTTGATCGGCTAGTGGTTTTAATTTACGAATCGGAGAAGCCTGGATCTCCCGCCCCCTTTTGGATATCTCCATAGATAATTCCTCCTCTTATGATGAATATAACCAATCACGACAACAAATGATTATGACAGATAAAAAAGATTCTTGTCAAAAATTTTTCTTGCCCCCAAGAGGGACATTCTGATATGAAATTAAGGGTTGGCTTCTTGGAAATGATCTTTGATGAACCCAGGGGCCTTGCAATTAGTTAATTTGAGGATAAAATGTCGCAGTTAATCGAGGCGGTGATCAAAGACAAAAAAAGCTGGGGGGATTACTTCTTCGTGACTTTTCAGGCTCCGGAATTGGCTGCTTTGGCGGCGCCGGGGCAATTTGTCATGGTTAAAGTAAGCCCTAAGGGTCCTCCTTTATTGCGCCGGCCTTTCAGCTTGGCTTCTGCTGATAGAGAGGAAGGAACAATTGCCATTTTTTTTCAAAGAGTAGGATTAGGGACTAATCTTCTTAGTCGATATTCCCCTGGAGAAAAGATTAGTCTGATTGGTCCTTTGGGCCGCGGGTTTTCTTTCGAAGATTTAGCTTTCCCCGGAGAGTTACTTCTCATTGGCGGAGGTAGAGGGATTGCTCCTTTATATTACTTAGCCCAAAAATTAAAGGAGAGAGGACTTAAAGTAATTATTTTTTATGGTGGTAAGACTCAATCTGATCTCCCCTTAAGAGAAGCTTTAGCCAAGAAGAAATTAGCCGATAAATTAATTTTAGCCACTGAAGATGGCTCTTTGGGTTTTAAAGGATTAATTACCGATGTGCTCGAACAAGAAGTTCTCTCGCCTCTGGCAAAAAAAGCTTTTGTTTGTGGTCCCGAAGCCATGATGAAAAAGGTCGCCGAATTACTCCGGAGGTGGAATTTGCCCGGGGAGTTTTCTTTGGAAGCTTTCATGGGGTGCGGCTTTGGAGTTTGTTGGGGATGTGTTCGCTGGATTAAACGAGGCCAGGAGTACCAATTAGTAAGGATCTGTCAAGAAGGTCCGGTGTTTTCGAGAGAAGACATAAAGTGGTCTGAGGAAGAATGATTCATTGGTCTTGTTTGAGAAAGAGAGAAATCAAGTAGTGAGGCGTCTGGTTATGGTTACTTTGGCAAAATGGAAGGGGGAGTGATGGTTGATCTTTCGGTAGATTTGGGATTTATTCGCTTGTCAAATCCAATTTTTACGGCGAGTGGCACTTGCGGATATGGCCTGGAAATGATTCCTTTCCTGGAATTAAAAAAATTAGGGGGGGTGGTGGTCAAAGGTTTATATTTTGAGCCTCGCCAGGGAAATCCGCCTCCTCGCCTAGTAGAAACCACAGCTGGTCTGCTCAATGCTATTGGTTTACCTGGCATAGGGGTTGAAGCCTTTGCCCGGGAAGTTCTACCCCAGTTGCATCAACAGCAGGCGACCGTTATTGTCAATGTTTGTGGGAATACCGATGACGAGTATGAAAGAGTAGTTCGCTATCTCGATGATCATCCGGGCATTGCTTTTTACGAGTTGAATATCTCCTGTCCCAACGTTAAGGAAGGAGGGCAGTGTCCGGCTCTTGATGCGCGGGCCACTTTTCGGATTGTTTCGAGAGTTAAAAAAGCCACCCAACGGCCGATTATGACCAAGTTATCTCCCAATGTTACTGATATCACCATTATTGCCCGGGCGGCTGAAGAAGCCGGTAGTGATGCTCTTTCTTTAGTCAATACCTTTCTTGGCTTAGCTGTGGATGTTGAGACAGGACAACCTAAACTAGCTAATGTTTGGGGAGGATTGAGTGGTCCGGCTATCAAGCCTTTGGCCTTAAGGATGGTTTATCAGGTTGTTCAGACAGTAAAAGTTCCGGTGGTGGGAATAGGAGGGATAGTTACCGGGTATGATGCTTTAGAATTTTTAGCCGTGGGGGCCAAAGCCGTTGAAGTGGGCACTGCCAATTTTGTTAATCCGCGGGTAACCCTCCAAATTATCGATGAGTTACAAAATTTTTGTCAAAAGAAGCAATTATCTCGGATTGAAGATTACATTGGTTCCTTTCGACCTCGGAGAGAAAAACAGAAAACTTAATAAAGAGAAAAGGAGCTTATTATGAGCCAGGAAAAAAATCTTGGGAAGAATACTTCAATAGGAAAAGAAAGGATAATCGTGGCTCTAGATGTTGCTTCCCGTAACGAAGCGCTTCATCTGGTCAGCCTTCTTCCACAAGCTCGCTTTTTTAAAATTGGCCTCCGACTTTTTATAACCGAAGGGCCCCCTTTAGTTAGGGAGATAATAGCCCAAGGAAAAGAAGTTTTTTTGGATTTGAAATTGCATGATATTCCCAACACGGTGGCTCAAGCCGTGGAAGAGGCTGTTCGCCTGGGAGTTAATATGCTCACTCTCCATGTGGCCGGGGGGAAAGAGATGCTGAAGAGAGCGGTGGAAGTGGTGAAAGCCGGAAAAAAGGGGCCAGAGAAAAAACCTCTTCTTTTGGGAGTAACCGTTTTAACCAGCCTCTCCGGCGAAGATTTAAAAGAGATTGGTTTCGAATTAACTCCCTCCCAATTAGTTTTAAAATTAACCAGGTCAGCGATGAATTATGGTTTGGATGGCCTGGTTTGTTCAGCGCAAGAAGTACAAGATGTGGCTCAATTAACCAAGGGGAGAATGATTCTAGTTACTCCTGGAATTAGGCCGACCTGGGCGGCAGCAAATGATCAAAAGAGAATTACTACCCCTCGCCAAGCGATTGAGGGAGGAGCAGATTTTATGGTTATCGGCCGCCCCATCATTGCGGCTGATCATCCCGAGGAAGCCTTTGCCAAAATTGTCGAAGAAATCCAAGAAGCAATTAGTTAAAGCAATTAAACGGTAGAACCACGCCATCTAAGAGGTTAAAAAGGAAAAGAGCAGAATTGATTATTCAGAGGATAAGCTTCCACCTAATTACAAAAAAATTAGAGAGGAAAAACCTTGGGGAAAGACGCTAGTAATTATAAAAGATTAAATAAGAGCTCTTAAAGCCGGGTAAATTTGGGCTTAGGAAAAAAGATGATTTTGGGTATTGTTGATTATTAGTAAGCTCCGCTGACAGCTCCAACAGCAAAAATTCCGCCGAGAATAATACTGATGATAATTAAGATAACGATGGTGACCACCAAAGAAACAATGAAGAAGGGTAGAACTTTCTCTTGTGGGGTCTCAAGCATTCCTTCGGCAAAGCCGAGATACAGGATGTAAAGGCCATATAATACAGCAAGCATAACCACTATGTTTACAAGTATGCCTAGCCAAGAGAAAATATAGAAAACTCCTGAAACCCAGTAAGGAGTCATAGAATAAACAGCCAGGGCCATGGCTTTGTTCAGATTAGGGGTGGAGTTGAAGGTGGAAGCAAGAGCATTAATTATAAATCCAACAATATAGACTGATAATAGAGAGAAAGCGTAACTCAAAATCATATAGAGGAAGGCAGAGCCAAGACTATAACGATACCAACCAACAAAGGGTATATTTCTTCCCACCATTCCTAGCCCAATAAAATGAGCAATAGCGGGAATGGCAGCTAAGATTACGGCGTAAGAAGTAAAGAGATCCTTAACAGGAGTATCTTCTGTTTTAATTGCTATCCATGATTCTCGAGGTTTGAGAATAAGGTTTTGAACTTTTGAGACTAAATCCATCCCGGGCCTCCTTGTTTATTTGCCCCAACTATATAATTATTTATTTCCAAAAGTCAACTTAAAATAATCCGGACGGGGGAGAACTCATAAATGGGGGCTTTTCCAAACTTCCAATCACTATTGACTGTTAGAGAGAAGAGGCTTGGGGTTTACTTTAGTGCTTCAGAAAGAATAAAGCGTAGTTCTTTTTACTACTTTTGGGGTAAATTCTGGGCAATTTTCCGGCAAAACATTGATTTTTTTCTGTTTAATGGCTATAGTATTTATCTATAGGGCAGCTTAGAAATCACGCCCCATTTTAAAAGGCTTGTTGCCTTAAACCCTAAAATCAAAAAGGAGAATAGAATGGGCAAAAAGTACGTCTACTTTTTCAAACAAGGCTTAGCTGAAGGAAATAAAGATATGCGCGATATTCTAGGAGGAAAAGGAGCTAATTTGGCCGAAATGGCTGGTATTGGTTTACCTGTTCCTCCAGGGTTTACTGTTTCTACCGAAGTCTGCAATCTTTTTTTGAAGTCTGGAAACAGGCTAACCGAGCAGGTACAAGAGGAAATTTTAGCTAATTTACGAAAACTGGAAGAAGCTACTGGTCAGAAATTTGGTGATCCCCAAAATCCTCTCCTTGTCTCTGTCCGCTCGGGAGCTAAATTTTCAATGCCTGGAATGATGGATACCATCCTCAACCTGGGTTTAAATGACCAGACAGTGGAAGGTTTGGCTCTAAAGAGTGACGACCGCCGGTTTGCTTTGGATTGCTATCGGCGTTTAATTCAGATGTTCAGCGATGTTGTTCTTCAGGTAGAAAAGCGAAAATTTGAGGAAATTTTAAAAGAGGTAAAACAAGAGTCCAACGTCAATCAGGATTATGAGCTTTCTCCGGAAGCCCTGGAGGGATTAATCGTCCGCTATAAAGAATTGGTCAAGCAAAAGACAGGTCGTGATTTTCCGCAAGATGTTTACGAGCAGTTATTTATGGCGGTTTCCGCTGTCTTTAATAGTTGGAATAATCCGCGAGCCATTACCTATCGACGTTTGAATCATATTCCTGATGATTTGGGGACAGCGGTTAACGTTCAACAAATGGTTTTTGGGAATTTCGGCCCTCATTCAGGCACCGGAGTGGGATTTACCAGGAATCCCGCTACTGGCGAAAAAGAAATATTTGGTGAGTATCTTATTAATGCCCAAGGAGAAGATGTGGTAGCCGGCATTAGAACTCCGTTTCCCATCAAAGAACTTGCTCATCAAATGCCGGAAGCCTTTCAGGAATTGGTGGAGATAACAACTAGTTTAGAAAAGCATTATCGCGATGCTCAGGATTTTGAGTTTACCATCCAGGAAGGCAAGCTTTATATGCTGCAAACCCGCAACGGCAAACGAACGGGAATGGCCGCTGTAAAAATTGCCGTTGATATGGTTCATGAGGGATTAATTACCAAAGAAGATGCTCTCCGTCAGGTTGATCCCCAGGCTTTGGATCAACTTCTCCATCCTGTTTTTGACTTCCAAGAAAAGCAAAAGCGGGAAGTGCTGGCCAAAGGCCTAGCTGCTTCTCCGGGGGCAGCCACGGGCCAAGTTGTGTTTACAGCTGAAGAAGCGGTCGAGTGGAAAGAAAGAGGGAATAAAGTTATTCTTGTTCGAGAAGAAACTTCCCCTGATGATATCCACGGAATGAGTGCTTCACAAGGAATTCTAACGGCCACGGGAGGAATGACTTCTCATGCGGCTGTTGTTGGGCGCCAAATGGGCAAACCGGCTGTAGTGGGGTGTGGAATCTTGCAACTTAACCCCGAACAAAAATACATGAAGGTTGATTCAACGGTAGTTCGGGAAGGTGACTGGATTTCCATTGATGGAACCACCGGCGAAGTTTTGGTGGGCAAAATCACCACTAAACCATCAGAAATAATCCAAGTGCTTCGGGGCGAGTTAAAAGCTGAAGATTCTCCTCTTTATCAATACTTTAAGGAACTTCTTTCCTGGGCAGATGAGGTCCGTCGCTTGGGTGTTCGGGCTAATGCCGACACGCCTGAAGATGCTCGCCTAGCTTTTGCTTTTGGAGCTGAGGGGATAGGCTTAGCTCGGACTGAGCATATGTTTTTTGAAGCCGAGAGATTGCCCTATATTAAAAAGATGATTTTGTCGCAATCGGAAGAAGAAAGAAGGGCTGCTTTGGCTAAGCTGCTTCCTTTTCAGAAAAAAGATTTTTATGAGCTCTTTAAAGCCATGGAGGGCCACCCGGTAACTATTCGCACCCTCGATCCTCCCCTTCATGAATTTCTACCCAAAAAAGAGGAATTGATGGTGGAGTTAACCGAGTTGAAATGTAAGGGAGCAGAAAAAGAAAAAATAGAGGAACTGGAAAAGCTGCTCGACCGGGTCAAAGCTCTGGCAGAATTTAATCCCATGTTGGGTCATCGGGGGTGTCGTTTGGGAATAACTTATCCTGAAATTATTGAAATGCAAGCGCGAGCCATTTTTGAGGCTGCCTGTGAGTTAGCCAAGGAAGGGGAACCGGTTAATCCCGAAATTATGGTCCCTTTGGTTAGTTCCGTCCAAGAGTTAGCTCATCAGAAAGAAATTATTGTCTCGGTGGCCAAGGAATTAATGGAGAAGTATGGTGTAAAACTTAATTACCATGTGGGGACAATGATTGAAATTCCTCGGGCTGCTCTCACAGCCGATGAAGTAGCTCAAGAAGCTGAGTTTTTCAGTTTCGGAACTAATGACTTAACTCAAACAACGTTTGGCATATCACGTGATGATGGCGTTGCTTTTATTAATCATTATCTAACTCATGGGATGTGGAGTGACAATCCCTTCGAGACAATTGACGTTTCTGGAGTAGGGAAGTTAATGGATTGGGCGGTGAAAAACGGGCGAGAAACTCGACCGGATTTGAAGGTAGGTATTTGTGGAGTTCATGGTGGTGATCCCCGATCGATCTATTTCTGTCATCAAATCAACTTGAATTATGTAAGCTGTTCAGCTTATCAAGTACCGATTGCCCGCTTGGCGGCGGCGCGAGCCGTTCTGGATGAAAAATAAGCTAAAACTTTTCTTTCTCTTCTGAAAGATAGAAGAAAGTAAATTATCTGGTTCGAGAAGGCCAAGTTATTTAAAGGGGAATAGTTTTTTCCTCAACAAGGACCACTGGCGAGTTGATTTGCGGGCCAGTTTGATGGTCTGAAAGTGGATGTCAACAGTATCTTGAAGGTCATAAGCGTATCCTCCTCCCGGGAGAATCACCAACGGAATCTTTCGCTTCCTAGTTTCAAAAATGATCAGCTCGTCACGTTTTTTAAGAGCTGCTTTACTTATTTTTAGGCCGCCCAGTTGATCATGGACAAAAGGATCTGCTCCGGCTAGATAAAAAAGGAGGTTTGGCTGGAAGTCATCCACGATGCGGGGAAAATAGGTGGTCAAGGCCTGAAGATAGGTTTCGTCACCATCTCCAGCCCATAGCCCGACATCAAGAGTAGATTTTGTTTTTTGGGCGGGATAAATATCCATCTGGTGGAGGGAAAAAGTAAAAACATCTTGGCGGCCGGCAAAAATGGCCGCTGTTCCATTACCCTGATGAACGTCAAGGTCAACGATCATAACTTTTTCTATCCTTTGTTCTCTTCTTAACTTTTCGGTGGCCACAGCCATATCATTTAACAGGCAAAATCCTTCTCCATGATCAGGAAAAGCGTGGTGAAAGCCCCCGCCTATATGAACGGCAATTCCTGTTTTTAATGCCCATTCGGCAGCTTGAATGGTTCCTCCCACTGTCAAAATGGCAAATTCTCTTATTTCTGGGGAAAAGGGGATTTCCAGTCGGTGAATATCAGCTGAGGATAATTCACCTTGCCAGATTTTTTTTAGGTATTTGTCACTGTGGACCAGTTTTAATTCCTCGTAGGAGGCGTGGCGAGACAAAACCAAATGAGATTTTTGAATCCCCATCCGAATAACATGTTCATATAAATATCTATATTTACGTGGAGAAAAAACATGACTTTTCAAGGGAATCGTCCAATAGACATGATTATAAACAACTCCTAGTGATCCTAGGGTTGCTCCTTCTTTTTCCTTAGAAAATAGTTTAGACAACCATCTCCGCTTTTTCATACTCGAACTTATTCATATCAAAAAAACCCACTTCTCACAACTTTTGCCTAATCCCTTTTGGTTCTTCTTGGCTAACTATCCAGTCAGCTGAAAATAAAAGGAAAACTAAAAAAATATGACTTGGTTCAAAACGAGGATAATCGGATAAATAGCTTCAGCGCAAATTCAGTTCCGGAAAAGAAAATAATAAATGTTGGGGAGATAGATAGCTAGGGAAAAAATTCAATCTTCTGAGGAAATAGTTTCATTAGCCACCCATTCCAGATAAGGGGGGTAACCTCTTTCGATAGGAAGAGCAATAATCTCGGGGACTTCATAGGGATGATGCCGGGTGATAAGGTCTACCAGTTGATCAAAATTTTCTTCTTGGATCTTTATTAAGAGGAGGTACTCTGATTCTTTTTGGACTTTGTCTTGCCACCAGAAGAAGGAAATCCCCTGGCCAATTAAAGTCACACAGGCAGCAACTCGATTTTCGAGCAGAAGGTGAGCCAGGCTTTCACCGGTGGCTTCATCCGGAACAGTAGAAAGCACAACAGCAAATTTTGCAGAAGGAGATGATGCTGACATTTTTCCCTCCTTGGCTAATCTTGAAGAAAAATATGGGCGAAAACTTTGGCATCCCCAATCATGTTATCAATAATGCAGTATTCATTGGGTTGATGGGCGGTATCATCTACTTTAGACCAGCAAGCGGCTTCAAAATTATTTTCCCGGAAAAAGGAAGCTACTGTTCCTCCCCCAATACCGACTGGTTTCCCGGCCACTTTATAGACAGCTTGGATAGCTTGCTGGAGAGCTTTAACCACCGGTGCTTCTGCAGAAGTAGGGGGGGCGGCGGTGGTTCGTTGTTCTTCCTGCCAATGTATTTGGACTTGGTACTGGTTTTCTACTTTTTTAATAATTCTTTTTATTTCCTCTTCGACTTCTTCGATGGAACACTCCGGCAGAAGACGGCAATCTAGGTAGAAAACATCTTCTCCAGGGATAGTGTTGATATTAGGGACATTGGTTTCTTTTTTAGTTGGCTCAAAGGTAGAGATAGGCGGGTCAAAAAGAGAATTTCTCGCAGAGAAAATTTTATAGAGAGAATCGAGTTCCACCACCAGCGCCGAGCCAGCTCGAAAAGCATTAATTCCTTTTTCCGGAGTGGAGGCATGGGCTTGTTGGCCTTGAATGATAAATTTTAACCAGAGGATGCTTTTCTCGGCCACTTCAATCATCGTTCCTTGGGGATTTCCAGCGTCGGGAACAATGATTAAGTCGTCTTTTTTAAAATATGAATTATTTTGGAGGACAAAATGAATTCCCTTTTCACTTCCGGTTTCTTCATCGGCAACCATCAAGAGTCCGACGTTGTAATTAGGAAGGATTCTTTCGGCTCGAAAAGCTTCCACAGCGAAAATCGATGCGACCATATCCTGTTGATTATCTTCTACACCCCGACCAAATATTTTTCCCCCTTCCACCCAGGCTTTAAAAGGGTTCCCTTTCCAAAGCGAAAGTTCACCAGGAGGAACGACATCCAGATGGGTCATGATCCAGATCGTTTTTGAAGAATTGTGCCCTTTATAGGTGGCCATAATGTTGGGGCGATATCCGGCGGGAGTATCCAAGTCAGGGGCTTTGACGACTTCGATCGTCTCGTAACCTTTATCTTTAAGGAAATCAAGCAAAAATTCGGCCTTTTTAACCTCTCCTTCCCCACCACTTTTGGGCGAGATGGCGGGCAGGCCACACAGCCTAATTTGAAGGTCAATCATTTCGTCTCTGAATTCTTCGATTCTATTAAAAATTTTTTCCAACGATTCCATAATAAAACTCCTTTCATTGGAAATATTACCTTCTCTATTTTTTTAAAGCAAGAGATAAGCTAGTCAAAGGGCTTATCTTGACTTTTCTCTAATTAAATCATACAGTTACATGAATGCGGATCGGAATAGATGTCCGTCCTTTTTTGAAGGAAGAAACCGGGGTTGGAGTTTATTTAAAAAACCTCCTTTTTTCTCTTTCTCAGGTTGATGATCAAAATGAGTACTATCTTTTTTCAGCTTCCTGGAAAGACCGGTTTCCTTTATCCAAAGTTCCTCCCTTGCTCAAAAAGCGATTCCGTCATTTTCGCCTCCCCGTCACTCTTATTAATTATGGATGGTATCATTGGGGGTGGCCTCCTTTTGACTTTTTCTTTGGGCGAAAGATGGATATCGTTCATTCCCCGACGCCGATTGTCATCCCCACCTTTGGCCAGAAAATTATAACTATCTATGATCTTTTTTTTCTCCGAGAACCAAAATTAGCAGACAAAACAGCCGGCCAGTTTTTTAGAAAGCGTTTAAAAAAATCTGTCGATGAGGCCCAGGCAATTATCACTATTTCCCGTTCATCGGCCCAGGAAATCCTCTCTTTTTTCCCTGAGGCTGAGAAAAAGGTAAGAGTAATTTATTTAGGAATTGATGCGGACTTTTGGACCCTGGCCGACAAAGAAAAGAAAGCCTGGTCACGCTTTAAGCAAGAACAAGGCTTGCCGGCCGAATATTTTCTTTTTGTTGGAGCCTTTGAACCTCGCAAAAATTTGCCTGCTTTAATAAAAGCTTTCCATTTTCTCCAGCAATGGGGAAGAGAAGAATATCTTGTTTTAGTGGGGCGCCAAGGGAAAGATTTCCCTCAGGTGATAACTTTGAGCAACCAGTTAGGTTTAGGAAAGAAGGTTATCATCAAGGATTATACTTCACCGGCCCATTTGAGGTATTATTATCATGGAGCAAAAGCCTTGATTGTCCCTTCGTTGGCGGAAGGGTTTGGGCTGCCTCTTCTTGAAGCCATGGCCTCCGGATTACCAATCATCGCTTCCCAGGCGCCAGCTATACCCGAAGTGGCTGGAGAAGCAGCTCTTTATTTCGATCCCCGGCAGCCAGAAGATATAGCTACGAAAATTGAACAATTTCTCGAGCAGCCTAACCTAAAAAAAGGATTAGTTAGAGCTGGCTACCAAAGAGTAAACTCCTTCACTTGGCTAGAGACGGCCAGGCAAACTTTGAAAGTTTACCAAGAACTGGGCCCTTAAAGATGAGCTTAGCAACGCTGGTTTTTGTCTCCCATTCGGCTGAATTGAATGGGGCGGAATTGATGTTGTTTGAGCTTATCAAGCATCTGGATTCTCGTAAATTTCAAAAAGTATTAGTTGTCCCCCGCCACGGAAGGTTTTTTCACCGAGCCGTGGAGTTAGGAATTCAAACAAGAGTAATCCCTCAAAAATGGTGGGTTACCTCCTCCGCCCAGCAGTGGCGGCAACCTTTGAATTGGGCTTTGAATTTAGCCGGTCTTATTCAATTGGCCTCTTTCCTGAAATCTAAGTCACCACGGGTTGTTATAAGTAATTCCTCGGTAGCCTTAGGAGGAGCTCTTGCTGCTCGATTAAACAAATTGCCTCACATCTGGATTGTTCATGAGCTTCTTGATCATCCCCAAGCAGTGGTAAAATTTATCGGAGGCAATAAGTTGTTGGCGAGTATCATTGGCCATTGTTCAAATTTGGTAATTGCCAATTCAAGAGTAACGGCTCGCCCTTTTCAGCCATTTTATCCGGTGGAGATAATCTACAATGGTGTAGATTTAGGGGAGGTTCAGAAGAAGATCTACCGGCTAATGGCAATTGAGAATCAACAAGAAGGGAGCTTGGACCAAGGAGTTGGGCTTAAGGAGAGTAATTTTCTGCTGACGAGAAAAATTGTTAAATCCAGGATAAGACAACAATGGCCGTTAACCTGTGAAGATCAACTTCTCGGAGTGGTGGGGAAGTTTAAGAGAGAAAAGGGCCAGGATATGGCTCTGCGTGCTTTGGCCATCCTAAAAGATGTTTTTCCCAAGTTAAAGTTAATCTTTATCGGCGATACGTCCGAGGCTAAATATTTTCGATTAATAAAAAATTTGGTAACCCAGTTAGACTTGGGTAAGAGAGTTTTGTTTCAGGGTTATATCGATGAACTTTATTCCTTTCTTCCTGCTCTAGATATTCTTGTTGTTCCTTCCCGTCAAGAATCCTTTAGCCGGGTGGTTGTGGAAGCTATGGCCGTTGGAGTGCCGGTAGTCGCTTTTAACCAAGGAGGGATTCCCGAAATAATTGAAGATAGGAGGAATGGTTTCTTAGCCCAGGCTTTTTCTCCTCGATCTTTAGCCGAGAAGGTGGCCCTAATTCTGAATAACCCCGAATATGAGCAAAAATTTAGCTTTCAGGGCTATCAAACCGTTAAATCTCGTTTCGATCTCAGTGACCAAGTAAGAAATTTTGAAAAAATTCTCGAGCGGTGGTTATGATAGTCAAGCAAAAAAGCCAGAAAAAAAAGAATAATTCAGTCGGAGTTGCTTTTGTTCACCACAATGATCAACAAAACTTGGAGAATTCTCTTGTTTCCCTGAAGGAAACAGCCCTTTCCTTGATTAATGAAATTATCATTGTTGATAATATCTCTTCATCTTTTCATCCTCAACGGATAAAGCAGATTTTTCCTCAGGTCAAATTTATTTTCAATCGCGAGAATGTTGGTTTTGCCCGGGCCAACAATCAAGCTTTAAGTAATTTGACTTCCGACTATGTGTTGTTGGTCAATCCCGATACGAAATTTCTACCGGGGGCCTTGCCCCAGCTCTTGGCCGTGTTGGAGGATGACCCTCAAGTGGGAGCGGTAGGGCCATTACTTTCGCCGGGAAGAAACCGCTGGCAAGTCTCGTTTGGGCAGAAAGTTAATTTATGGGAAGAATTGGTCCAAAAGTGTTGGCGAAATATCATTTACTCTCGACAATTGGGGCACTGGAGAGAGGTTAAAGAGGTCGGCTGGATAAGTGCCGCCTGTCTTCTAGCTCGTCGCGAGGCTTTGGTGTCTATTCAGGGATTTGATGAGCAATTTTTCCTTTATTTTGAAGATATTGACCTTTGCTACCGGCTGCGTCAAAAAGGATGGCGGATTATGCTCTGTCCTCAAGCCAGAGTTTATCATTGGGGAGGCACTAGTACTTCCCCAAAAGCAAATTGGAGCCGTTATCATTATCGACGCAGTCAACTTTACTTCTACCAGAAATATAATTCTCCAGGGGAAGTGAAAATCCTGCGCTTTTATTTAGGTTTTATTGTTCTTTTTCTTCGTGTCCGGCTTCTTCTTTCTTCTTCTTCTTCTTCTTCTTCCCCTCCTGAGAGAGAGATAATTCGAGATTGGAGCCAGTTGCGACGAGAAAAGTTTAATCATGAGAAATGAAAAGAAAATAAAGGTTGTGGAAGTCATTGATCGCTCTTTTCTAGGGGGAGGGCAGCGCCACATTTTGCATTTAGCCTCGCGATTAAATAAGCATCAATTTGAAGTCCATGTTTGTTCCTCGTCCCCCGGGCCTTTTATTCACCAAGTGAGAGCTAGGGATCTTTCTCACCATAGTATCCAAATTGGCAAAGCTAGCCTTTGTCGAAGTGTAACAGCGCTGAAGCGGTTATTTTCCCAAGAAAGCTTCGATATTGTTCATACCCATGGGGGGGTAGCTGGGTTAGTCGGGCGTTGGGCGGCCTCCAGGGCTGGAATTCCGGTCATTGTTCATACTCTTCATGGAATTCATTATCTACATTATCGAAATCCAATTTGGAAATGGCTGATGATGAGCCAAGAAAAGCTCTTAAGCCGCTGGACAAACCGTATAATTTGCGTCTCAGAGGCTGATGCCCAGCGCGTATTGCATTACAAGCTAGTGCCACCAGCAAAGTTAAGTGTAATTTATAATGGAGTGGAGTGGGAAGTCAAAGAGCAGATTTCCCCCCAGCTCAAAAAGCAAAAAAAGGTGACTCTGTTGACTTCATTAGGGGTGGAAACTAACAATTATCTGGTTGGTACGGTCGCTCGATTGCATCGGCAAAAAGGACTGATTTATCTCTTTCAGTCTTTTCCGCTGATCAAAGAAAAAATCGGGAATGTTGTTTTGGTGGTTGTCGGAGGGGGCCCCTTAGAAAAAAGATTTAGGGCTTTTTTGAGGAAGAAGGGTTGGGAGAGGCAAATTCATCTTCTTGGAGAACAAGACAAAGTGAGCGATTATTATAGCGCCTTTGATCTTTTTGTTTTACCTTCTCTTTGGGAAGGGCTTCCTTTAGCTCTTCTTGAGGCAGCTCAATGGGAGTTGCCGGTAGTGGCTACTGATATAGGTGGTCACCGGGAAGTCATTTTTTCCGGGAGAAATGGTTTGCTGGTTTCCCCCAAAGATAGCCACTCTCTAGGTGATGCCATCATATGGATGAATAAGCATCCCCACGAGGCCCACCAATTCGGTCAAGAACTTGCCCGTGATATCTATCGGCGCTTTAATCTTCAGGCAATGGTGGCCAGGATTGAGAAAATATACCTAGACTTAAGTAAATAAGTTAAGCCAGATGATAATAATTGCTTTTGATTCTTCTTTCCAGCCATGTTCGTTGACAATTAACTACTCCCTTAATTATAATCAACCTCAATGATGCCCCAACGAGTTGCCCTCGTTCATGACTGGTTGACCGGTCGGAGAGGAGGAGAAAAGGTTCTGGAGGTCTTAGCCGAGATATTTCCTCAAGCTCCAATTTTTACTCTTTTCCATTTCCCGGCCTCTCAAGCTGAACTTTTAGAAGAAAAAAAAATTATAACCAGTTTTCTCCAGCATTGGCCCGGCCTCAAAAAACATTATCGCTGGTATCTCCCTTTATTTCCTTTGGCCATAGAGTTGTTTAATCTGCAGGATTTTGATCTTGTCATTTCGACTAGTCATTGTGTGGCGAAGGGAGTTATTCCCCGTCCTGATGCTCTCCATATTAGTTATATCCATTCGCCTGTGCGGTATGCTTGGAATCAATATTTTGCTTATTTTGACTCTAAAAACTTAAGCTTCTTGGCGAAGTTAGTAATCCCTTTAGTTATTCATTATCTTCGTCTTTGGGACGTTACATCTTCCCCAAGAGTTGATTGTTTTATTGCTAATTCGCAGGCTGTGGCCGCAAGGATAGAAAAATATTATCGACGGGAAGCCAAAGTTATTCATCCGCCGGTTGACGTTGATTTTTTCCAGCCTAAGGAAGAAAATTCTTTCCCGGAAAAATATTACCTCATTGTGTCTGCCCTGGTGCCATATAAGCGGCTTGATTTAGCCATTAAAGCAGCCAATCAATTAAACTTACCTTTAAAAATTGTGGGCTGGGGACCAGAAAAGAAAAAATTGAGAAAATTAGCCGGAGAAAAGGTGAAATTCTTAGGCGCTGTTCCTGACGACCAATTGCTCAAGTTATATCAGAATGCTCAAGCTCTAATCGTTCCTGGCGAGGAAGACTTCGGTATTAATATTCTCGAAGCTCAAGCTTGTGGCACACCGGTCATTGCCTTTGCCCGCGGCGGAGCAGTAGAAACAGTTCGGCCAGGAGAAACAGGAGTTCTCTTTTATCACTTAACGGTGGAGTCTCTTCGGGAAGCGCTTGACAATTTTAAGGATATCACTTTTAATAAATCCATTCTTCGCCAGCATGCAGAGAGATTTTCCCGTCGAATATTTCGGGAGAAAATAGAAGGCTTCCTGGAAAAGAAATGGGATCAATTTCAAAGTAAAAGAAAAAAAATATGATTCAGCGGCAACGTAAAAGAGTAATTAGTTTGCTTTTTATTGCCGATGTATTAAGTATTCTTATTGCCTTTTTTTACTCTTATGGCTTTCGTTTTTATGGTTATTTAATCCCGGTCAATCCTGAAAAAGGAATTCCTCCCCTTCACTCCTATATCGTCGTGTTCCCTCTTTTTTTGCTGATTCACCTAATTATTTTCTTTCTTCAGGGATTTTATCGGCGGAAATTGAGGAAAACGGGTATTGAAGAGTTTCTTATGATTGGAGCGAATACCTTTTTGACCATCCTCATTGTTTTGGCCATTTTAAATTATCTGTATGCTTACAGCCAGGGGCAAGCTCCTCTTTTTAGGATGACATTTAAGATCTCGCATGGTTTCTTAATTGTTTATTTTGTCGTGGCTACTCTTCTGATTTCTTTCCTCCGCAATCAAGTTTATTTTTACTTCCGCCGTCGCTTTGCCCGCGGATTGGATCTTCAAAATGTTTTAATTATTGGAGCGGGGGAAATGGGTCAGAAGATAGCTCAGAAATTTGTTCGCCATCAAGATCTTGGTTTTAGAGTGTTGGGTTTTCTAGATAATGAGCGACCAAAAGGAGAAAAAATCCAGATTGATGGAGGAGTAGAAGTTCTCGGCTCTTTGAATGAGCTGGAAGAAATTTTAGAAAAAGAGAGTGTCAGCGATGTTTATATTACTCTTGGCTTAGATAATTATCCCCAAATATTAGAAATTTTCCGGACTGTGCATAAATATGTAGTTAATGTTCGTTTGATTCCTGATCTTTTTCAATTGCTAACCCTTAAGGCTCGGATTGATGATTTAGATGGTTTCCCAGTTATAAGTTTGGATGAGCCTCCTCTCCAAGGAGTGATGCTTGCGATCAAAAGAGTTTTCGATATCGTCGTTTCCTCAGTCTTGTTAATTGTTCTTTCTCCGTTCTTGGGGACGATTGCCGTGTTGATTAAACTAACTTCGCCCGGTCCGGTGTTTTACCATCAAGAGAGAATAGGTTTAGATGGAAAGTGCTTTATCATGCATAAGTTTAGAACCATGGTTGTCGGAGCTGAAGAGAACACTGGGCCTGTGATGTGTCAACCAAACGACCCCCGAATTACTAAGTTTGGTCGGTTCCTCCGCCGCTATAGCCTGGATGAATTGCCGCAATTATGGAATGTTTTGGTTGGTGAAATGAGTTTGGTTGGTCCTCGGCCCGAGCGTCCGGTTTTTGTCAAGAACTTCAGTAAGGATATCCCCAGATATATGCTGCGGCATAAAGTGAAATCAGGCATAACTGGATGGGCTCAAGTCCATGGCCTTCGCCAAGATACACCAATTGATAAGAGAATGGAGTACGACTTTTATTATATTCAAAATTGGTCATTCAGCTTAGACTTGAAAATTTTATGGATGACTCTTAAGAGGGGTTTTATAGATAAGAGTCTATCTTAAAGGAAAAAGCTTATCCTTCATCTGGAAGAACTTCCTTCGAATAAATTAAACTAGCGTGTCTTTTTTTCCCAAAGAGAGGGAAGCCACCGAAAAACATAGTTAATCCCGGAAGCTAAGGTAAGGAAGAAGGTTCCCCAGTATAGCCAAATCAAGTAGGGAGGGCTCTGCTCTAAAATATTGAAGAAAAGCACAACGGTAATGACTCCCACCTGAACCACAGTGCTAGTTTTGCCTAAGATGGATGGTTGAAAATGATGGACACCTTTTAAGCGGTTTAATAATAAGGCGCCAAAAGCGATGACCAAGTCGCGACTTACAACAGTGATTATCAACCACAAGGGTAAGGTGTTCTGTTTATTAAGTGAAGGAATTCCCAAGAGAACAAAGGCACTGGCCATGAGGAGTTTATCAGCCGCGGGGTCGAGCATGCTCCCCAGTTTCGAGCGTTGATGAAAAAGGCGAGCCGCAGTGCCATCAAGAATGTCGGTAAGGCCCGCTAAAAGAAAAACGTAAAAGGCTCGCTGGGTATTTGTGGCCAAGAGATAATAGATAAAAAAAGGCACCAGGAAAATTCTCAGGGTTGTAAAAAAATTGGCCAGATTAAAGTATTCGTTTTTTATTTCCGTAGACTTTTGGTCGATAATTTAATCCTCCTCTGCCTTGTTTAGAGATTGGGTGATTATCATTTCTTCATCGAATAAGATTAAGGATAATATTTAAGGTTTTAATGGCTTCATTACCAGTCACCGGCCGTTCGGGCACAAACATCTTTTCTTGGTTAAGAGTCATGATGTCGTAGGCGAGAACCATGAGGATGGGCTGATAATAGTAATTATGGGGATTGACGTCAACTATTTTTATTTTTTCGGGCGGAATTTGTTGGACGAAACGATATCCCTTTTTTTCTAAGTAGTTTATTAAGCGATGAACCGCCTCGGCAAATTCGGCCCGAGAAACTATTTTTTGCGGTTGGAAGGTATGATTAGGATAAACATCCAGGAGTCCGATGGAGGCCGTAGCAATGATAAACTTGGCTGCCCAAGAAGTGGCGATATCGATTAAGATAGGGGGTTGTTCGGATGGTTTTTCGAGATAATCTTTGAATTTGATAGCGATGAGGGCGGCCAAATCTTCCTTTTTCAAGGCGTCTAAAGTCGGGATTTTTTCAAATTGACTAGGCAACTCAAAGATTCCCAGTCTGTTCTTGATGTTTTCAATGGCCTCTTTAATATTTTTATCTTTAGGTTTAAGTTGTTGAAGGTGCTGGTAAATTTCAAGGCTTTTTTTGTAGTTTTTAGTCAAAAAGAGAAGATTTCCATATTTTTCTAAAATTTCTAGGTTGTCTGGTTGTTGCTGAGCCACGGTTTGAAGGTGGACCAGAGCTTGATTGTAGTTGTTTTCTTGAAGATAGAGATCGCCTAATAAAAGATTAGCCTCGATTGATTCAGGAGAATAGTAGAGACTTTTAAGAAGTGCTTGCCTGGCTTTTTCGGGATTGTTCTCCTTCAATGCGGCGCGAGCGAGAGAAATATTTTCCTTCGTTTTCTTTTTCCGGAGGGATTCATACTCAGAAAGAGCCCAGGCATGATTTGGCTTTATCTTCAGTACTTCCCGCAGATAAGATAAGGTTGCTTCTTCATCGCCTTCTTCCTGGGATATTTGGGCGAGACCTAAGGAGGCTAAGTACAAACTCGGTTGTCTTTGCCAAGCGGCTTGAAAATAGCTTTTGGCGGTGGCTAGATCTCCTTGGAGGTAGGCGGTGTAGCCAAGGCCAAGATGATAAAAAGGAGTCTCCGGAGATAGTTTAGCCAGTAGCTTTTGTGCTTTCTCTGGGTATCCATCTTGAATGAATTTCCAGGCTTCTTCGAGGGTAAGCCGATCTTCTAAGGATAGGGGAGTGACGATTTCTGGGGCCAAAGGTTCAAAGTAAAAAGAAGGAGGCTGGGGTTGATAGGTAACACAGGCGGAAATAATGATGACTAAGCTTAAGAGGGTAAAAATGAGTCGTTTTTCTTTCAATTTACTTCTCCTTGAATTAGATAAGGAAGGAAGGGAATCATATGAGAATGACGAGCGTAAACTTGGAGGAAGATAGCCTCCCTCACTCTCTTTTTCTGAAGCACGAAGCACCACTTCGGGAAAGATTCAGCTAAATGTTTTTGCTCGATAGGAATCCGCACTCGAAAATATTGATAATCTTGAAATAGAACTTTTCTTAGCAATTTCTTTAAATCGTCCAGCCCGGCCTGATGAGAAGCCGAAACGTAGACAGCGTAGTTGTCCGCTTGAGTTATTTTTCGGGACATCTTTTGTCCTGGGGGCAAAAGGTCTATTTTATTAAAAACTTTTATGATGGGGATGTCAACAGCTCCTATTTCCTCCAGAATTTTTTCCACTGCGGCTATTTGCTCGCGTTGATAAGGAGAGGAGATGTCAATCACATGAAGAAGACAATCAGCCTCCTTAACTTCTTCCAAAGTGGCTTTAAAAGCCGAGATTAATTCTAGAGGCAGATTGCGGATGAATCCTACCGTATCGCTTAACAAGAAGGACACTCCATCAGGGTAAGATATTCGTCTTAAAGTCGGATCTAAGGTGGCAAAAAGTTTAGGAGAGGCAAGGAGATTTTCGGCGGTTAACGCATTGAATAAAGTTGTTTTGCCGGCATTGGTATAACCCACCAAGGAGACGGTAGGATAAGGAAATTGTCGGCGGCTTTTTCTTTGTTCCTGGCGGCGGCGTTGAACGCTGAATATATCCTTCTTAATCCGGGCAATTCGGTCTTTGATTCGGCGGCGGTCTTCTTCGAGCTTTTTTTCGCCGGGTCCGCGTGTTCCGATTCCTCCCCCCAATCGAGACAAACTTTGTCCCTTGCCAGACAAGCGGGGAAGGAGGTAGCTTAATTGGGCCAATTCAACTTGAAGTTTTCCCTCCTTGCTTAAAGCTCGTTGGGCAAAAATGTCGAGAATTAACTGCGTCCGATCGAGGACTTTAACTTGGAGAGCTTCTTCGAGATGTCTTTGTTGGATAGGCGATAGGTTATGATCAAATATAACACAACTGACTTGGGAGGAATCAATCAATGACTTTAGCTCTTGGACTTTTCCTTCACCGATAAAATATTTTGGGTTTACTTCGGGTCGGTATTGGCGTATTTTGTCGAGAACTTCTGCGCCAGCAGCTTGGGCTAATCCTTGCAGCTCTTCCAGTTGAATTTCAGCCTCAGCTTTGTCCTGAGGCGAAGTTGACAGGTGAATTAAAATGGCCTTCTCAGTATTCATCGGAGTTCCACTTTTTTTTTATGAATTCTATGATTTGAGCCACCTGGTTTGGGGAGAACCAGTGGATTCCTTTCATCCCTTTAAACCAAGTCATTTGTCTTTTGGCATAATGGCGAGTATCTCTTTGGGTTAATTCAATAGCTTTTTCTTCAGATAACTGACCACGGAGGACTTGGTGGGCATACTTATAGCCTAAGGCTCGAAAAGGAGGGGCGTCTTCAGGAATTCCTTGTTCCTGAAGACGCGCCACCTCTTGGATTAATCCCGAAGCGAACATTCTTTGGACTCGTTGGTTGATTCTTTGGTAGAGCTCATTCCTTTTTAATTTTAAACCAATCTTGATCACCGAAAAACCCTCAACGAATGATTTTGTTTGGGCGAAGTGCTGAGAAAGAGGTAGTCCCGAAGCTTCATATACTTCAAGAGCCCTGATGACGCGAATTTTATCTTGGGGACTTATTTTTTTCGCATATTCCGGATCAACAGTGCGCAATTTTTGCCAAAGAGAATTAAGGCCATCGTTTTGACTTTGAGCTTCCAACTTGGCTCTGATTGCGGGGTGACGGCCGACCCCAGGAAACAAGCCCTCAAGAAGAGCTTTAAGATAAAGGCCTGTACCTCCAGTGATAATCGGCAAATGATGGCGATCTCTGATCTGCTCTATGGCGGCGAGGGCGAGACGGACAAAATCGGCGGCGGTAAATTGATAAGTCGGGGGGATAATATCCAGAAGGTGATGGGGGATACCGGCTCTTTTTTCCACTGGAATTTTATCCGTTCCGATATTGAAGCCTTGGTAAACTTGCATCGAGTCACAATTAATGATTTCTCCCTTGAATTCTTGGGCGAGTTTGATGGCTAGGGCACTTTTGCCCACGGCAGTTGGGCCGAGGATTATGAGGAGTTTCTTGGGGGGGTTAATAGTTGATTTCATTTGAAGACCAATTTAACTAGAAGATAAAGGAAGAAAATTGAGATGAAAATCAGTAAAGCGAGAAGTTGGCGTTGGGAAATTTTCATTTGGGACATGATTGAAGAGTATCCACCAACCGCATTTCATGGTCGTCTCCGAGGGTTCTTTTGACGGCTATGATTTGATTCAATAACAATTCATTTAAACCTTCAATAACCTTTTCTTGGAGTTCTGGAGAAGCATAAGCAATGCCTGCTTTAAAAACCCGGCCAAAGGTTATTTGGCCATTTTCGGCTATTTCGAGATCGGAAAAAAGAGGGGGAAGCATAGCCTTACACTCAGAGATGGATTTCCTGATTATATTGATGGCCACTGGGCCAATTTCTTTGGAAAGATACTTGAGAATAATCGATGATTTTTCGATGAATTCGCCAATAATTTGAGCCAGTTGTTGAGGAGAAGCAGGAGCAGGTTGATTTATGCTCTTAGATAAGGCTAGATTGATTATTTTAAAGCAACTGAGGAGGAATAGGAGACGATAGGTTTCCTTTTCTCCTAATTGGCTGATTTGGAGAAGATGGTTGATGGTTACCGGTTTAGCTAAAAGGGAAAGCAGATATTTTGCTGGCTCGGTGAGCCGTGGTAAGCCAGCAGGGGACTTTTTGATTCTAATGATAGCCATTTTATCCGGGTAATATCTAGAGAGCAAATCTAGGTTTTTCATTGCCAAGATTCCGGCTTGGATAACCTCAGGTGTTGGTAGACGGAGCAGAATGTTTTCGGAAGCGGGAGTTGAAGAGGGAAGGAAACAATAGCTTCCTTCGGGGGAATCAAAAAGGGGTTGAAGGGAAAGAAAAAAATAATCTTGGAGGTGTTGCCAGACTTTTTGAGGAGAAAGAGAAAATTTTTCGATAAGATTTTTAATTAAGGGAGAAGATTTTGATTGTGTTTCACCCCCGGCCGCAATTTCTGGGGGGTTAATAATGTTTTCCTTGGTAGCAATGAAGTGGCTAAATTCTTCCGGCTCTAATTGATCAATACTGAGCAGAAGATCACCTTCTTTAAAGAATAGACTGGGGTGATTAATGTTTTTGGGGAAGGAAAGTTCCCCGGTAAGTTGAGCTCGCCATATTTCCAGACAGAGCGCTGGAAACGGCGTTTGATTAAAAACTCCTTCCAGGGGAAGATTATTATTAAATTTCATATTGCTTAATTTATCGGCCCCAGCGATCACCTGGGGATTAACCAAAGATATATCTTACTCCAATCATTATATTTTTATAGCTAAGTACCTCCTTTATGTCAATTGATATTAAGTTGTAAGAGTCTACCTGTTCTTCAAATTGTCTAGGCAGAGAAAAAGGCAAGTGTTCAGCTCTTAAGGGGTGGTGTTGGGCTTAAAAGTTGACAAAATAGATAAAATGCGCCCAATTGTCACCACTGTCTTCCTTGCAGGAAGATTAAAGAGCCAGGTTAACTTCAAGTGTTCGTTATTTTTACCGCCGCCAAGGCTAGCGATGAAGATCAGGAAAAATTTCTTTTGTCACTTAGAAACGAGAAATAACAAAAAGAAGGTAATAAGATAAGTACTCTAGAAAATCTTCTTTAGCCTGGCCTTAGCTGGCAAATTGTCGGCCGAGAATTCCCAGGAGAATATACAAAATACTTTTAATTACCCAAAAGCCATAAGAAACAAAGAGAGCTTTCTTGAAATCGATTTTAAAGGCCGAGGCTAAACCATAGGATAAAATCCCAAACATCCATAGTTGAAAAAAATCAAATTGACTAAGGATAATGTAACTAGTAGAGGTTACTTCTAATTGGGGGAAGAAAGCGGCTAGGCTGGTTGTTGTTTGGACGACTGATTTCTTAGTTAAAATGAGAAAGAGGCGAACCCCATTTCCTAAGATCTTGTCGATAAAATTAGCATGGAGATAATGACTCCAGATGAGCTTGAAATTTCCTTCGGTGGAGACAAAGCGTCCGATGATGAGAATAATCAAGGAGGAGAGAAGTAGTCCAACAAGAAGGGTGATGGGACCGAGGAGAAAGCTGCGGAGAATTATACTTGATGAGCTGGGGTTTTCGAGATCAGCTAAGGTTTTGTTGAATCTTTCTTCGCCCATTCTTTCTTGAAGTTTAAGATTATCCTTCATAAAATTGGCCTGGTCTTTTAGAGAGTAAGGAGTGGTTAAGTATCCATAAATAAGGAAAGCAACCAGAATTATAATTAGAGCATCTATCCATTTTGGCCTTTGGTTTAGGGCCTTAAAAGTTTCATTAGGGTTAATAAATACCCCTTGGATTCTGGAGAGCAAACTCATTTTAGCTCCTTTCTAATCTCATCCTCAATTTTTCCGTCGCGGAGAAAAATTATTCTTTGGGCTTGGTCGGCAATTTCTCGGTCATGAGTAACTAACAAAATAGTGTTTCCTTGGCTATGGATTTTATGGAAGAGCTTCATTATTTCTTGACCTGTTTTAGAATCAAGATTTCCGGTAGGTTCATCAGCCAGCAGAAGGGAGGGTTCATTGACTAAGGCGCGCGCAATGGCAATGCGTTGTCTTTCCCCACCTGAAAGTTCAGAAGGGCGGTGGTGGGCCCGATGCTCCATTTCGACCATCTCGAGGGCTCTTCTTACCTTTTCTTCGCGTTCTTTTTTCGAAGCTCCTTTGTAAATAAGGGGCAGCTCAACATTGTGAAAGGCGGTAGCTCGCGGAAGCAGGTTAAAAACCTGAAAGACAAAACCGATTTCTTGGTTTCGGACAAAAGCCAATTCGTTCTCACTCATTTCACTTACTACTCGCTTGTTGAGTAAGTATTCACCGCGAGTCGGAGTATCGAGGCAACCGAGGATATTCATCAGGGTCGATTTCCCTGATCCCGAAGGTCCCATGATAGCTGTGAATTCATTTTTAGCAATTGTTAAACTTACTCCACATAGGGCATTAACTTCATACTGGCCTAATTTATAGATTTTCCATAGGTCGCGGGCGATAATTACTTGATTATCCAGGCTTGGACTTTTCATTTCTTGACTGATCCTAGGAACTTGATTTAGTCTCGATTTTGACCAGATCGCCGTCTTGAAGTTGGCGAAGAGCACTAAATGGACCAACGATGATTGTTTCTCCTTCTTCAAGGCCTTCAGTGATTTCAACTTTCATTTCACCCATGATTCCCCTCTTGACGGGTGTAAACTTGGCCCGGTTATCTGGCCCGACGACGAAAACTCCTTCTTTTCTTTGGGCTTGGTCATTGTTTTCGATGGCGGGTTCTTCTTTGATTACTATCGCCGAGATAGGCACCGCCAGGACACCCTTTTTTTCAGCGGTAATGATATCGGCTGTGGCTGAAAGACCTGGCCGTAATTCGGGGGGAGGATTGTCGAGGGTAATCACTACTTTAAAATCTTTGGATTCTTCGGCGGTTGTAGTTTGTTGTAAAGCGGAACTGCCGATTTCCGTAACACGGCCGGCTAGGATTTTTTCAGGGAGCGCGTCAACCCTGATTTCGGCTCTTTGCCCGAGCTTAATTCCAATGACATCGGTCTCATCCACCAGAACTTCCACTTCCATCACTGATAAATCAGCGATGGTCATCAAGACGGTGCCCGGATTATTCATGGTGCCGACTAAGGCAATTTCCCCCTCTTCAACACGGAGGCTAGTGATTATGCCGTCAATGGGCGAATTGTAAACAGTCTTATTTAAATTATCCTGTGCACTACGAAGAGCTGCTTCAGCTTGTTTAATCTGGAACAGGAGGGCATCGTATTGGGCTTTAGAAACTTCATATTGGGCTTGAGCGCTTTCGAGTTGTTCTTGGCTGATTAGTTGCTCTTCAAATAGTTTTTTTTGCCGTTGGTAGAATCTTTCATCTTTCTTCAGGACTGCTTCGGCCCGAATTAAATCGGCTTGGTAGGCTTTGATTAAAGCCTGGTTGCGGTCAACTTCAGCTTTATATTGGGTGGAGTCGAGCATGAGGAGAAAATCTCCAGCTTTTACCCTTTGCCCTTCTTCGACTCCAATCTTGACTATCCGACCCGGGATATGGGCACTAATATTGACATTTTTTCGAGGTTTAATTTCTCCAGAGGCAGAAACTATCGAACTCAGGTCTTGTTTTTGAACTTTTTCAATGGTGACTTTTACTGCTTTTTCTCTTTGGGCTCGGAGGTTAAAGAAAACAATTAAGATAATGATAAAACCAAGGAGAGAAAAAAAGATTATTTTCTTTTTATTTGACTTTCTTTGTTTTGCTTCCATTTGAGCACCTTCTCCAGATTAATCATATTATACTACGAGGGAAAAGACAAAAAAGTTTTAGGAGTTTGAGATTGGTCATCTTGGACAAGAATAGGTGTTTAAAGTTAAACGGAAGTGAGAATTACGGTGGCGAGGGAGTATCAGACTGGAGGCGGTTGCTAAATTAAGGGGAACTTGCTAAGATGAAAAACCATGATTGAGGAAAGATTTTTACCTGCTGCCGTCAAAATAGCCCGTGAAGCAGGCGATTTCTTAAAAAGACATCTTTTAGACAAACAGAAAAAAGTAAACTATAAAGGTGAAATTGATTTAGTCACCGAAGGTGACAGGCAGGCCCAAAAATTGATTATTAATCGCCTAAGAGAATATTTTCCCCATCATGGTCTCTTGGCCGAAGAAGATGGTTTTTCAACAGCCGCGAAAGAGAGAAAATACCA
>DQWD01000196.1 GCA_011042725.1 Candidatus Aminicenantota bacterium
CACCCATGATTTCAGTCATTTAACCTTGGGATCGTGGCAAAAATTACTCTCAGCTCGGGCTCTCCTTGAAGAAATCAGTGCCAGCTATCAATGGTTATTACAAACTAATCCGTCAACCCGGGAAGTTGAGGGAAGAGAAAGCCAGTTTTTTCTAAATTCTAATCTTCTCTATCTAATTGCGGCAACCGATGGCAACGAAGACACTGTTGGTCACTCTCAATTAGTTGCCCATTATGCTCTCGTTTTAGCCCGCCAAATGGGCCTTACCCAACCTCACTTTCTGTTGGACCTGGAAAGAGGCGCTCTCCTTCATGATATTGGCAAAATCGCTATCCCCGAAACTATCTTAAGAAAACCAGGTGCTTTAACCAAAACAGAAAAGAATATTATCAAAGAACACCCTCTGGTGGGTTACGAGCTTATTAAAAACTATGAATTCTTGAAAAAAGCGGCTGATATTGTCCTCTATCACCATGAACGCTACGACGGACAAGGATATCCCTATGGCTTAAAAGGTGAAGAAATTCCCCTCGCTGCCCGTATATTTTCTGTGGCTGACACCTTGGACGCTATTACTTCCGATCGCCCCTATCGAAGAGGACAAAGTTTTCTTGTCGCCTGTGAAGAAATCGAAAAAGAAAAAGGGTCTCAATTTGATCCTCAGGTGGTCGAGGCCTTTTTTGAGATTAAAGAAAAAACCTGGTTAGAGATAAAATATTCTTTACGAAAAAAGCAAGTTTATCTCTCTACAACTCACTAAGAATCGCCTTCCCCTAAATCAATTAATTTTCGCCAATGGCGAAATACTTAATTAAGGCAAGCAAAGTGTGCTTGCTATCTTTGAAGGGGATTCATATAATTAACAACGGTGAAACAAGAACAAAGAATCAATGTCGACTTGGAAGAAATAATTACTAAATACCGTCCCGTGATCACTTTCAAGGTTATTAAAGCTATTGGTTCTCACACTCCTGAGTGGGAAGACATCGTCAACGAAATACTGGCCAATGTCATCGAAAAAATTCGCCAGAAAAAGTTTCGCGGTGAGTCGACAATTGGCACTTTCATCTACACTATTACTCAACGAAGAATTATCGATTATATCCGAGCCAAATCTAAATCCTTAACCCAGGTCCCGGAGCCAAAACCTTATCCCTCTCCTTTGGAGACTCTGGAAAAAAAAGAACTATCTCATCAGATTTTCCAAGCTATAAAAAAATTAAAGCCTAAATACCGCGAAATTCTCTATTTATATTACTATCAAGGACTTAGCCGGGAAGAAGTCGCCGCCAAATTGGGAATTTCGTCCAAGAAAGTTAGTGAACGAGTCCACTATTCCTTAAAACTGGTAAAAAAAGAATTAAAAACAAAAAAATAAAAAAAATTTTCCATTTTTTGGGGTTTGGCTCGACTAAAATAGTGAAAAAAAGGAGAAAGGCGGGAAAATGAAAAAATGTAAGTATGAAGAATTAATTGATGATTATCTGCTTGGAAGACTCTCTCCGCCAGAAAAAGAGGCTTTCGAAGAGCATTACTTTAATTGTTCCCTTTGTTTTCATAAGCTTCAAGAACGAGATGCCATTATTTCGGTGATAAAATCCGAAGGGGTTACTCTCTTCCAAGATATCTATGCTCGAGAGCTGACAAAATCTCCATCTTGGTGGGAAAAATTGACTGCCTTTCTTCCTTTCCCTCAAGTCGCCGTGGCAGTTACCACCGCTGCTATAGTTTTACTAGTGGTCTTAGGTATTAACTCTCTTCGCCAACCATCTTCCCCCCAATTCATCCTCACTGATTCTCAAGTTCGAGGAGAATCAATTACCCTCATTTCGCCGGTTATAGACATCAATTCTATTCCCACAGAATTCCGCTGGACGAGTTTAGGAAATAAGATCAAGTACTACCGTATTTACATTTACAACCACGAACTACTCTGGAGTCATCAGACTGAAGAAAATTTTGTCGTCCTTCCCGAAGAAGTTAAGGAAAAACTCAAAGCCGGAGAAAAATATTCCTGGCAAGTTAAGGCTTTCGCCGGTGACGGCCATTTAGTAGCCGTTTCTAGCCGCGTTCAGTTTAAAGTTACGCCTCGTCAGTAATTCGACCATCTTTTTCTTCTTCATCACCATTGGCTGAAGGGACTATTTCTTCTTCAGTATATAACCGGCCTTGACTCTCTTCCTCAAAGGAAAGACAACACATCAACCGGCCACACAAACCAGAGATTTTGGTGGGATTAATAACAATGTGTTGCTTCTTAGCTTTTTGAATCGTCACCGGCTCAAAACAACGCATGAAAGAAAAACAACACAAAGTTCGGCCACACACCCCTAGACCCCCCATCATCTTAGCTTCATCTCGAACACCAATTTGCCTCATTTCAATCCTCATCTTGAATTCTTTAGCTAAATCCTTAACCAATTCCCTAAAATCGATGCGACCATCAGCAGTGTAATAGAAAATTCCTTTTTTTTCGTTAAAAAAATAGCGAACTTGTACCAATTTCATCGGGAGTTTTCGAGCTTTAATTCTTTTCAAACAGAAGGCAAAAGCTTTCTTCTCTTTTTCCGCTAGCCACTTAAATTTATCCAAATCTTCCTGGGTTGCTTTTCTAATTACCTTAAAAACCTCTTTCTTTCCTTTGGGATGGTTAGCTATCGAGAGGGGAGTCCCGATTACTTGGGCCAACTCTCCACCCAAAGAAGATTCAATAATACATTGGTCGCCAACATTTAATTCCCCAGTGGAATCGGCGGCCCGACAAATTTTACCTGTATGTTCAATCCGAACATAAATTATCTTTTCCATTTTTCTTTCCTTGATAATGCGCTAGGTAAGAGTTAATTATAACCTGAATGTTTAAATTTTTCTTTACTTCTTCGGCTGCTTCATTTATCCAAGACAAGCTGTTTTTAATTTTTTCTAGAGAAACCAAGTGAGCCATTTCCTTTAGCTCGGGTAAAAAATCATAGTTGATAATCAGTTCAGGAGAAGCATTTAATTTTACCAAAAGCAAATCTCTCCAGAAACTGGCTAAAATAGCCAATTCTTGGCTCCAAAGTTGACGCTGTCTTTTTGTATACTGCCCATAATCTTTAATTTTCTGGGCGGGGATCCCTCCTCTTGCCCCGGCCTCAACAATGCTCCACAACGCTTTCCGTTGGGCCCGAAGTTCTTGATAATTAAGCTTATCGACCACCTCCCTATTTCCCCTAGCAAAAAAGGCCATTAGCCGGGCTTCTTTTTTATCCCGGCCTAATCCCTCAATGTATTTTTCCAGTGTTTCCTGAGTAACCGGAGATAATTGAAGTTCTTGGCAACGAGAACGAATGGTAGGCAAAAGAAGGTAGGGATTGGAAGTGAGGAGAATGAAGATAGTGGTTGATGGCGGTTCTTCGAGGACCTTTAAAAGAGTATTAGCTGCCTGTTCATTCATTTTTTCACTCTGATCAATGATAAAAACTCTTCTTTTTCCCACCATTGGCCTTAAATAAGCCAATTTCTTTACTTCCCTAATTTTTTCCACCCGAATAACTTCATTGACTGGTTCGACCATTAAGACATCGGGAAATCTTTCCTCCTTTATTGCCTGGCAATTATAACACTGATCACAGCCATCATCATCTAGATTAAGGCAATTCACCGCCTGAGCCAACACTAGGGCTAATTTTTTGGCCTCTCCTTGAGAAGAATCAATCAAAAGAATCGATGGTGGCCATCTTTTTTTCCGCAGGGCAAGTTGAAGCACTCTCTTGACTTGATCATTTCCTTGAATTTCAGCAAAACCCATCTTAATTATTTCCCTTCCCGTGGTTATTCATTCTCTGCTGGTTGAGTATTTTTTTCAATAAAATTCCGGTGAACGACTTTTCAACTTGGGCCACTTCTTCAGGTATTCCTGAAGCAACCACATATCCTCCTTGGTCACCTCCCTCTGGACCTAAATCAATGATATAATCACAAGATTTTATTATATCAGGGTGATGCTCAATAATAACCACTGTATTTCCTAAGTCAACAAGGGCATTAAGGACCTGGAGAAGCTTCTGAACATCATCAAAATGGAGACCTGTTGTGGGCTCATCTAAAAGATAAAGAGTCTTCCCCGTGTTTTTTCGGCTCAACTCCTTGGTCAGCTTTATTCGCTGGGCCTCGCCTCCAGATAAACTAGGAGCTGGTTGGCCTAACCTTAAATAGCCTAAACCAACCTTCTTGAGTAAGCCCAGCTTTCGCTTCAGCCCCGGGTGGGCACCCAGCAAATGATAAGCTTCTTCCGCGGTAAGATTTAGAAATTCAGCAATGCTTTTTCCCTTGTATCGAATAGCCAGTGTTTCTTTATTGTACCGAGAGCCATGGCATCGATCACAGGTCACAAACACATCGGGTAAAAAATGCATTTCAATCTTCTTAACCCCAGAACCTTGGCACTCTTCACATCTTCCGCCAGGCAAATTAAAACTAAAGCGGCTAGGACTATAGCCTCTTTGCCTTGCTTCTGGAGTCAGAGCAAATAACTGGCGAAGAGGGGTAAAAATACCTGTATAGGTAGCTGGATTGGAGCGAGGAGTTCGCCCAATTGGCCTCTGATCGACAGCCACAACTTTATCTATTTTTTCGCTGCCGACTATATCTTGGTGCAAGCCTGGTTTCATCTTGGCCGGAGTTAACTTGTTTAACATGGCTTTATAAAGGATATCGTAGATTAGAGTGCTTTTTCCCGAACCTGAAATACCAGTAACTCCTGTCATGACCCCCAATGGAATTTTGACATCGATGTTCTTCAAATTGTGTTCCGCTGCTCCCAAAATGGCTAACCACCCCTTAGGTTGCCGTCTCCGGGAAGGAATACTCACCTTTTTAATGCTCAATAAATATTGAGTGGTTAAAGAATGAGGAGCTTTTAAAACTTCCGATAATCTTCCAGCCGCCACCAGCTTTCCACCTCTTTCCCCGGCTCCTGGCCCTAAATCAATTATAAAATCAGCAGCTTTTATGGTTTGCTCGTCATGTTCAACCACAATTATCGAATTTCCTTGATCGCGGAGAAATTTAAGGAGACGGATTAACTTCTCATTATCCCTTTGGTGGAGGCCAATAGTGGGCTCATCTAAAACATAAAGTACTCCCCGCAGCCGGGAACCAACTTGAGCTGCCAGTCTTATTCTCCGGGCCTCTCCCCCGCTTAACGTAGAAGTGGGCCGCATTAAATCTAGATATCCCATCCCTAATTCCTCGATGATTAAGGCTCGATTTAAAATTTCTTCAATGATCCGAGAAGCAATAATTTTCTGGCGCCCTTCAAAACTTAAAGCCCTGATCTTCTTGATCAATTTAGAGATGGGGAAAAAACTCAGATCAATAATATTCAGGCCCTCAATTTTAACGGCTAAACTTTCCGGTCGCAATCGCTTTCCCTCGCACCGATCACAGAGCTGCTCACTTAAATGAAGCTCTCCTTTCCAATCCATCTCGGGTTTATACCCTAACCCATGACAAGCGGGACAGGCGCCGTAGGGACTATTAAAGGAAAAAGAGCGCGGTTCCAATTCCGGTAGATTTACTTCACAAAAGGGACAGACAAAATGAAGAGAAAAAAAATGCTCGCCACCATGTTCATCGAGAACCACCAGGTCGCCATCGGAGAGTTCCAGCGCATTTTCAATGCTCTCGACTAACCTCGAATAATTCTCCCCTGAGGAGAAAACATCATCCACTAAAACTTCAATGTTATGTTTTTTCGTCTTCGCCAGATAAATATCTTCTTCTAGCCGCCGCCATTCCTCGTCTACCCTAACTTGCAAATAACCCTTTTTTCTTAGGCGTTCAAATAATCGGCTGTACTCACCTTTCCTGCCTCTTATGACCGGGGATAAAATTCTGACTTTCTGACCAGACAGGCCGGTCAATATCCTGGTCACCATTTGTTCTTTATTCTGGGGTTGAATAGGACGGTCACATTGAGGACAATGAGGAGTACCTACCCGGGCAAATAATAATCTCAGGAAATCAAAAAGCTCGGTCACTGTGCCGACTGTAGAGCGGGGATTTGGTGATATTGATTTCTGGTCAATAGAAATAGCCGGTGAAATCCCTTCAATAACTTCTACTTCCGGTTTTTCAAATTGCTCAACATATTGACGAGCATAAGTGGAAAGACATTCAATGTAGCGCCGTTGTCCCTCCGCAAAAAGAGTGTCAAAAGCCAACGAAGATTTCCCCGAACCACTCGGACCAGTAACCACCACCATTTGATTTCGGGGAATCTCAAGATCGATTTGTTTAAGATTATGCTGGGCGGCTTTCCTGATAATTATATAATTTAACATTCTGGTTACTTCTATTTTACCTGCCCTATTGACCATCCGCAAGGGATGGCCTAAGATAGAAAAGGCTGTTTTGATGGCAAAAAATCCCCACTTACTCGAGGCCCTAACCAAATTAAATAAACTTGATCTCTCCAACCAGAGCATTAAAGCAATTCGTCACCTTCCTCCCCAAGATGGTTGCTATCATCCCTTTCCTCCTGAAGTTCACCCCTCCTTAGTTCAAGCCCTGAAGGTCAAAGGGGTAACTCAGCTTTATTCTCATCAATATGAAGCGTGGGTAAAAATTCGGGCCAATCAAAATATTATTGTGGTTACCCCCACCGCTTCGGGAAAAACCTTGTGTTATAACCTCCCTGTTCTCCAGTCCATCCTTGAAAATCCATCCAGTCGAGCCATTTATCTTTTTCCAACCAAGGCCTTATCCCAGGATCAACGGTCAGAATTGGATGAACTCATTAATCTTCTGGGAGAAGAAATCAGAATTTTCACCTATGACGGGGACACCCCTCAGGATGCTCGCAAAGCAATCCGAGCTCGAGGTCACATCATTCTCACCAATCCAGATATGCTCCACACGGGTATTCTGCCTCATCATACCCGCTGGATTAAACTTTTCGAAAATTTACGGTACATAATCGTTGATGAGCTCCATAATTATCGAGGTATCTTTGGAAGCCACCTTGCCAACATTTTCCGGCGGTTAAAAAGGATAACTAATTTTTATGGCTCCTCGCCTCGCTTCATTCTCTGCTCGGCGACCATCTCCAACCCCGTGGAAATCGCCGAGAAAATGATCGAAGAACCCGTAACTCTCATTGACAATAACGGTGCTCCTCACGGTGAAAAATACTTCATTTTTTATAATCCTCCCGTCATCAATAAACATCTCGGCATCCGGCGCTCCTATGTCAATGAAACAAGACGAGTGGCGTCTGTTTTTTTGAAAAAAAACCTGCAGACCATCGTCTTTGCCCAGAGCCGCTTGATTACTGAAGTCTTGGTTACTTATCTCAAAGAAGACATCGAAAAAAACATCAACCAAGAAGGCCTTATCCGCGGCTACCGAGGCGGCTATTTACCGCTCAAAAGAAGAGAAATTGAAAAAAAACTTAGGGAAGGGAAAATCCTTGGCATTGTTTCCACTAATGCCCTCGAATTGGGAATTGATATCGGCAGTCTCGACGTGGCCATTATGGCCGGGTATCCAGGGACGATAACTAGTACGTGGCAAAGAGCCGGCCGAGCCGGGCGCAAGAACGCTCCTTCAGCCGCTGTTCTGGTAGCTTCCAGTGCCCCCCTGGATCAATTTATCGTCAATAATCCTGACTATTTTTTTTCCAAAAGTCCCGAAAAAGCACTAATTAATCCCGACAATCTCTCCATTCTTATCAACCATATTGAATGTGCTGCTTTTGAATTGCCTTTTCAAGAAGGAGAAAAATTTGGCCGCCTGCAAATAGAAGAAATTTTAAAATTCTTGGAAGAAGAAAAACTAGTTCATTACTCGCAAGGAAAATGGTTCTGGACCTCCGAGGCCTATCCTGCTGACGGGGTTAGCCTCAGGAGTATCTCCTCCGATAATTTCGTGGTTGTCGATACCACCGGTAAACCAAAGGCCATCGCTGAAGTTGACTTCTCCTCGGCCTTAACTACCCTCCATCCCAAGGCTATTTATCTCTGCGAAGGGCAACAGTACTACGTCGAACAACTTGATTTTAAACAACGAAAGGCTTACGTAAGACAAACTGACGTTGATTACTATACTGATGCCATTGATTATACCAAAATTAAAATCATTGATTCCTTCGACCAGAAAAACCTCGTCCATTTTTCAATTTCCCATGGGGAGGTTCACGTAGCTACCCAGGTGGTGGGGTTCAAAAAAATTAAGTTCCATACCATGGAAAATGTGGGCGCGGGGGACCTCATTCTCCCCCAATACGAGATGCATACCTCTGCTTACTGGTTAACCATTCCCTCTTCTCTTTTTAAATCTTTACCGTTCTATCCGGACCAAAAAATAAATGGCCTTTTTGGGCTGGCTTATTGTCTTCACCATGTCTCGCCATTATTTATGATGTGTGATTACCGTGATGTTGGAGTCTCTATCGGCGATAATACCACCGGCAAAAGCCTCCCCCCTCATGAACTACGAATAAAAACTTCCTTTCCTAATGAGGAACTATTCTCCGAAACAGATTTCGAACCAAATATTTTTATCTACGATAACTTTCCCGGGGGCATTGGTCTCAGTCCTTCTCTTTTCGACCTTCAAGAAAAACTCTTAGAGCGCTGCTTAAAGACTATCAATGATTGCCCTTGCCAGGAAGGATGCCCTTCTTGTGTCGGTCCCGTCAAAGAGAGTGGGGAACTGGCCAAGGAAGTGGCGCGGGAAATTCTACTCCGCCTCCTGGCAAAAAAATAAGGACCTAGTTTGAATTTCTATGGCTTGGCTTGGGAATTCAGTTTGGCCAATTGTTTTTCCTCGCCTAAGATAACTAAAATATCGCTGTCTTTGATCATGAAATCAGCTGAAGGAATAAAAGTAATTTTTTCCGGTATCAATTCCTTGATGGCCAGCACTTGAATTCCATATTTATTCCTTAAATCAAGCTCCCGAAGAGTTTTGCCGATGAAATTATCAGGCGGGGCTAATTCTTGGATGCTGTATCCTGAAATCAAAGGTAAATATTCTAGAATGTTGGGGTTACTCAAACGAAGCGCAGTTCTAATGGCCATATCTTTTTCAGGATAAATAACTTCGGTGGCCCCGACTGCTTCCAGAATTTTAGCATGATCTTCGGAAAGAGCCTTGGCGATAATTCTCTTGACCCCTAATTCTTGAAGATAGAGAACCGTCAGAATCGAGGCCTCCATCGCCGGGCCTAAACTGACAATGGCCACGTCCATTTCCTGAACTCCAAGGGCTTCTAAACTTTCTTTATCGGCTGAATTCATGCAGACCGCATGGGAAACAAAAGATTTTACTTCCTCCACCCGTTCTTTATCGATATCAATAGCCAATACTTCATTTTTTTTCTCATATAAAGTTTTAGCCACATTTAAACCAAAGCTGCCAAGCCCAATGACCGCAAATTTCATTTTCAATAGCTCCTGTAATGCAATTCTAGCCAATCATCACTGATTCTTCAACATAAGTAAATTTACCAAAAGCCTTTTCGCGACTTAAAGCATACAAAAGGGTTAACAACCCAATTCTCCCGACAAACATAGTAATAATAATTATTATTTTCCCCCCGGTATTCAAGGAAGCAGTCCCCCCCAAACTTAAACCCACGGTGCCGAACGCCGAAAAAACCTCAAATAAAGCTTGGTCCATGCTTAAATGGGGTTGGACTAAAAAAAGAAGGAAGCCAGCACCGGAAATAAAGAAGATGGCTAAAGTCACCAAGGTAAACGCCCTCGTTATTACTTCCGAAGGGATAGTACGCCGGTAAAGCAGCACTTCTTCCCTGGCTAATAATTTAGAACGAAGAAAAGCCAGGACTACTCCCATGGTTGTTGTTTTTACTCCGCCACCCGTTGAGCCGGGAGAAGCGCCAGTAAACATCAGCGCAATTAAAAGAAAAACACTTCCATAACTTAATGAGGTTAAATCCAAAGTGTTAAAACCAGCGGTACGGGCAGTTATAACCTGAAAAAAGGAAGCCAAAAGTTTTTCAGAAAAGTTATAACCAGCTAATGAATGGCTCCATTCCACTCCCAACAAAACAAGAGCGGGCAAGAGAATAAGCAAGCTGGTCATCGTTAAGACTAATCTAGTATGCAAGCTTAGCCTATATGTTGTTCTTTTCAACTTACAACCGAAAAAATAAAAACCTTCTTGCAACACTAAAAATCCCAATCCACCAAGAACAATAGTGGCCATCATCGTCAAGTTAATAACCACATCATGGCGATAATTAAGAAGACTTTGGCTAAAAAGAGAAAACCCCGCGTTACAAAAAGCAGAGATTGCATGGAAAAGGGAAATAAATAAAGCTTTCGGCCAGGGAAAATCAACTCTCCACCGTAAAAAAAGGATCAAACCTGCCCCTAATTCAATAAAAAAAGTAAATAAAAAGATTTTCTTAATTAAAGATCGCCAATCACGAAGAAAGCCATAATGAAATCCTTCTTGAATAATTAGCCGATCGGTTATGGATATCTTCCGGCCACTAACCAATAAAATAAGAGTAGAAAAGGTCATAATCCCTAAGCCCCCCATTTGGAAAAGGAGCATGATGATGGCCTGTCCCCAAGGGGAAAAAAAAGTAGGCGTATCTTTGACAATAAGCCCCGTGACACACACGGCCGAAGTAGAAGTAAATAAAGCATCGATAAAACTTATTCTCCCCTCTTGAGTAGACCAGGGGAGCATCAAGAGGAGAGTGCCCAGGCAAATAGCCCCCAAAAAACTTAAAGCTAAAATCTGGGAAGGATTAAATCTTCGAATCTTAGGCATTATTGCTGATCTCTCTAAACGTTCTCAATCTATACATTCATCTTTTTTTTGTCAATTTCTCTACCCTATTTCTCCCGAGAATAATCTCTCAAGCCATGACCGAAAAACGGTGCCCGGCCCCTCATTCAATCATGAATTATTAGCCAATCAATCTTCTAACCTTAAAACGATCATCGTTTTTTAATAATTATTCTCTTCCTTAATAATTACCAGTAAATTATTACCACGGTGATCACGGTTTTGGAAATGCCTACGTCTTCCTTGATAAGTTTGACAATCTCAAGGGGGTATGTTAACTTTTCTTGGAAAAAATGAATTTTTTAAAACTCATAATTGAAGCAAGTTTTGTTGTCCAAATAGTTCTTATTATTCTTCTTTTCTTTTCCGTTTTCTCTTGGGCAATCATTATCTTCAAACGCAAATCATTAAAAACAGCTACTCTCCAATCCAAGAAATTTCTTGACCTTTTTCGCCGTAGTCGGAGCTTATCCGAGGTAACCGAGGCCGCCCAAAAATACAAGGCCAGTCCTCTTTCTTCCTTATTTCTCGCCGGATTCAAAGAATTAGCCCATTACACCAAAGGCAATCCTTCTCTCCAAATCAATCCTTCCCAGCTCGAAAGAATCAACCGCGCTTTACTCAAAGCCGCCAACGAAGAAATATCTCGCCTGGAAAAAATGATGAATTTTCTAGCTACCACCGGCAGCGTTACCCCTTTTATTGGACTTTTTGGAACTGTTTGGGGGATCATGGATGCCTTTCACGAAATAGGCTTACTAAAGTCGGCCAGTCTCACTACCGTCGCGCCTGGAATTGCCGAAGCTCTAATTGCCACCGCTCTGGGATTGTTCGCCGCTATCCCCGCCGTTATTGCTTACAACTATTTTCTCCATCGAATCAAAGAAATGACGATGAAAATGGAAGATTTTTCTCTCGAATTCCTGAATATCACCGAAAGGCTTTATGGCATTTAAATATCGTTCTCTAATCAAAAAAGAAGTAGGGACATCTTTATCTGAAATAAATGTAACTCCTCTTGTCGATGTCATGCTGGTGCTTTTGATTATTTTTATGGTTACCGCGCCCATGCTCCAAACCGGAATTGGGGTCAATCTCCCTCAAGCTGAGACCCAAACCTCTCCCGCGGAAGAGGGCCTCACTTTAACCATTACTAAAGACCGTTATATTCACCTTAATGACACCGTAATCAATCAATTTCTTCTTGAGCAAAAACTAAAGGAATATTTCTACGGCCAAGAAAAAAAGGTTGTTTTTCTCCGCGCCGACAAAGAATTGCCTTATGGCTTTGTTATTCAAGTCTTAGACATCATCAAAAGAGCTGGAGTTGAGGTGGTTGGCTTAGTGATTGAACCCATCAAAGAACAAAATAGGTCATCACGATGACTTTAGTCGAAAAGGAATCGCTGCTTTTTAAAAGAGCAGTAATTACCTCTATCATTCTTCATATCATTATGGCCTTGGCTGTAATTTTTTCACCTCGTCTTCCTTTCCCCCGGAAGAAAGGATTGGTGCATTATGTCAATATCATCGCCTTACCCGGTGGGGGTGGTGGCCCAGGTGGTGGCAGCCCAGGAGCCGAAAAACAAGCCTTGGCTGAGACTCAAACCCCTTCAAGAACATCCTTAAAAGAACTCACCACCGTGGATAAATTAAAAACTTCCTCTGAATCTACCTTTCGTTACCCGGTAGAAAAGCCCCAAAGAGAGCCCCAAAAAAAAGTCCAGAATAAAAAAGCAGTTATTCAGAAATCGACTCCAACTTCAAAATCGACTTCCCAAAAGTCATCTTCAACTGGCGGGGGGAGCCAAGGAGGCAGACTCCGGCTTGGATTAGGCGAAGGTAGCGGTGGGGGGCTTTTTGGTTCAGCTCTATCCTCTCAAATTGGCCTCTCCTCTTTTCCTTACACTTATTATCTCCAAGCTCTTCTTGATCGAATTTCCAGCAATTGGCTGAAATCACAACTCTCGGGGCTCGACACCGCTGGTTTACATACAACTATCTACTTCAAGATTTTCCCCTCAGGCCAAATCTCGGATGTCAAAATTGAAGAATCTGCGGGTATCAAGGCCCTTGATCTCTCAGCTCTTCGAGCCGTCTATTCCTCAGCTCCTTTCCCCCCCTTACCTCAAGATTACCCAGATGATTATCTTGGTATTCACCTCATCTTCGAGCATTAACCATGAAAATAATTAAATTCAGTCCCCTCTTCTTATTATTTATCTTCTGTGTTTCCCTTATTCCTCTTTTCACCCAACAAGAAGTGGTCCTCAGTATTCGGGAGGGAATGCCCGCTATTCCCGTCGCCTGTCCCTCTTTCCATCAGGAAGACAATCATCCTCTCGTCAAAGAAGCAGCTCAAACTCTTCGTGATATTCTCCTGGCTGATTTGAGGTACAGTCGGGTGTTTATTCCTCTCCCGGAATCTTACTATCAATATGTCCCCCCTCTGAATCCCCAAAATATTCAGTTTAAGAATTGGGAGTCAATTCAAGCCAAGCTTCTCTTTGTTGGCTCAGTGAGTCAAGGAGAAAAAGAGAACTCGGTTGTCTTGGAAGGAAAAATCTATGACGTTAAGAGCCAACGTTTTATTCTCGGCCGGAAATATAATATTGACCCAAGTCTTTTGAGATTGGCTGCCCATAAAATGGCCGACGAATTAATGAAATTGTATGGAGAACCTCCTCTTTTTACTTCCAAAATAGTTTTCGTTTCTAACCGCGATGGCAACGATGAAATTTACCTGATGGATTATGACGGGCAAAACCAGGTTCGTTTAACTTATAATCGTGTCCGGGATTACATGCCAGCCTGGGCACCGGATAGAAAAAAAATTGCTTATACTTCCTTTAAAGAAGGACAAGCTATTCTCTATATCCTTGATTTAGAACAAGGAAAGCTGACCACCGTCCAGAACGAAGGTACAAACTTTGCTCCGGCTTTTTCTCCTGATGGAAAAAAATTGGCTTTTTGTTCTACCCTAGAAGAAGGAAATTCCGAAATCTATGTTGCTCAAAGTAACGGGACCAAAATCCGACGGTTAACCTTTAATAAAGCAATTGACACCGCCCCCACGTGGTCACCCACCAGCCGGGAAATTGCTTTTACCTCCGATCGTAGCGGAACTCCCCAGATATATATTATGGATGCTGAAGGAACAAACATCCGCCATGTAAGCTTTGGGGGTAATTACCACGACGCTCCTGCTTGGGCTCCTACCGGAGAAAGGCTGGCCTATGTTTCTCGGGTCAACCTCATCTTTGACCTCTACATTCTCAACTTAAGAACAAACCAAATCATCAAGCTTACCGAAAGCAACGCCCGGAATGAATCTCCCGCTTGGTCTCCAGATGGACGACATCTGGTCTTTTCCTCTAACCGGAAGGGAACTATCCAAATTTTTTCTATTGATTATGATGGGACCAATCTCCGCCAACTAACCTTTCAAGGCGAAAATAAACTACCCGACTGGTCAAAATAAGAAGTTGAGAAGTTGAGGCCAACTTTTAGCGATAAATTTAATAAAATGGGCAATCTTGGTTGACATTGCTGTTTCATCCGTGTATATATGAAAAACCAGCTGGATTTATGGGCAAAAAAGAAAAATCACCAAAACCTGAAGGAGGATTAATGAAAAAACTTATTGTCTTGTCCTTAGTCTTATTGGTTACTTTCGTCTTTTTCACTGGCTGTCGAAAAAAAGTAGAAGAAGTACCCCCCCCACCCCCTCAGGTAAAAGAACAACCGAAGGTAGAAAAAGTTGAAACTCCTCCCCAAGTCAAAGAACCGGAATTAACCGAAGAAGAAATTTTTGAACGCAAAACCCTGGAAGAATTAAATGCTGAACAACCTCTTCAAATGGTTCATTTTGACTTTGACAAGTATGATATTCGGGAAGACGCTAAACCTGTGTTAGCCGCGAATGCTGCCTGGTTGAAAAAATGGACCAGCGTGAAAATTCTCATCGAAGGCCACTGTGACGAACGAGGAACCGAAGAATACAACCTTGCCTTGGGCGAGAAGAGAGCGAAAGCCGTATTTGATTACCTCGTTTCCCTTGGCATCTCTTCCGATAGAATGCGAATAATTTCTTACGGAAAAAGCCAACCTCTCGATCCCGGTCATAACGAAGAGGCTTGGGCTAAAAACAGAAGAGCCCAATTTACTGTTATTGCCAAATAACCCAATTCGCCAATTCAAACAAAATAAAGTATAATAATCTCGATGTTTCGAGATAGAAAGTTTATTGCTATTCTAATAGCAGGAACTCTCTTCCTGGCTCAGGTCAGTAATGGTGGTGATAAAAAGGAAGAAAAAGTTTATGAACTAATCTACAAAGATGTTCAATTAATAAAACAGACCTTACTTCGCCTGGAAAATAAGATCAACAAGAATCAAGAAGAGTTAGTCCGTCTCCAAAAGAACATGGCTCATTGGGAAGAATTATTGACCGGAATTCGACTGGAGCAAGCATCACTTAAAGATAAACAAGAGGAAATTCCCCTTATTTATCAGGCAATTCTCGAAAAATTGGGATCCCTTTACTTAGCCCTGCAAAACACCAACCAAGAAATAGCCACTCTAAAAAGAATTTTATCCCCTCCCGAAGAAGAACAAGGAGAGATTGCTCCTCCTGAACAAGGTCCCCAAAAGGAAGAAGTTCAGCCTAAAGAGCCCCCCCCCGAAAAAATGCCTCTCCCCCCCGATCTTTCTCCTCAAGAAATATTTAATCTTGCCCGAGAAGATTATCTCAAAGGGCATTACGATTTAGCTATTGAGGGTTTTAAGATTTACAAAGATAATTTCCCTGAGAGTCCTTTGGCTGATAATGCGTCTTATTGGATTGGAGAATCACTTTACAGCCAGGAAAAATATGAAGAGGCAGTCAATCAGTTTAACGAACTTATTCTCAACTATCCTTTCAGTGACAAAATCGCGTCTGCCTATCTTAAAAAAGGCCTGAGTCTTCTCCAAATGGGCAAACAAGAAGAAGCCCTGACAGTGTTTAAACTTTTAGTTAGTAAGTTTCCTCTCGAAGAAGAAACTAAAGTCGCGCAAGAAAAAATAAAAGAGTTAACCGAAAAAAAATGAGAGATATAAACAGCTTAAACAAAGTTATCCTTATCGGTCGTTTGGGAGGAAACCCTGAACTGAGGTATCTTCCTCAAACTGAGCGAGCAGTAGCCCGGTTTACCTTGGCCACCAATGAGTCCTATTTTAACACCAACACCAACCAAAATGAGGTCCGCACGGAGTGGCATCGAATTGTAGCGTGGGGCCGTCTGGCTGAGTTCTGTGAAAAATATTTAACCAAGGGAAAACAGATTTATCTTGAAGGCAAATTAAGAACCAGAACTTGGCAAGATCGCGATGGAAATAAAAGAACAACAACAGAAATAGAGACCCAATCCATTGTGCTTCTAGGCCGCAAAGAAGAAATGCCTCCTCCTGAAACAGAGGCTACTTTAGAAGGGAATGATTTAGTCACTAACCTTCCCTCCGGGGAAGAACTAGAAGAAGAGACCCCTTCTGAGGATGATGACATTCCATTTTAAAAAAATTTAATCAATAACCGGTGACAAAAAACGCCAAAAAAATAAATTATATTGGATGGGTTGAAGCTTATAAAAATAGATTCTAAGAATCCACCCCCTATTCAGGAGAAAAGATGACCAAGGATAATATTATTGATCTCTTTAAAGCCAAGATTTATGAAGAGATTCGCCCCTGGGGGAAATTCCGGTCCTTCCCTCATCAAATGGCCAACTCGATAAAGATTATCACGGTCAATTCCGGAGCTTCTCTTTCCCTTCAATATCACCGCCACCGAAGTGAGTTCTGGATCGTCCTCGATCCCGGGCTCGAAATTACAGTGGGCAACAAAATTTGGACGCCAGAAATAAATGAAGAAATCTTCATTCCGGCCAAAATTCCTCATCGTATCCGCTGCCGAGGAAAAAAACCTGCCCGGATCATGGAAATATGGATTGGCGACTCTGATGAATCAGATATCGTCCGCCTCCAAGATGATTACGGCCGTCTTTAAAGCTCCTAAGTCAGCCGACGATTATTATCCATGATTTCTCTCATCAAAAATGCCTGAGGATACTTGACTAAAATTTTTTCCAGCAAAAACTCTTCTATGGCCTGGGCTGTCCTGAGCTTTAAAGCTTCACTAACCAGTTCGGCAAGATAGTTTTTTTCCACACTCCGGAGGACTTTCTTGATCTTGGGGATAAAGATCGGATTCATACTAAAGTATTTCAACCCCAAACCCAACAACAACAAGGCCGAAAGCGGATCAGCCGCCATCTCCCCGCAAACAGTGACTTCTTTACCAGCTTCGGAAACATGATTAATGATCTCTTCGAGCAATCTCAATAAAGAAGGATGAAGGGGTTTGTAAAGGTAGGCAACTAGTTCATTGGACCTATCGACGGCTAAATAATACTGAATTAAGTCATTTGTTCCGATACTTACGTAATCGACTTCTTTTATCATTTCATCGACTAGAGTAGCTGCCGCCGGAACTTCGATCATTATTCCCAAGGGAATGGCCGGATCAAAATCAACTTTTTCCCGCTTCAATTCATCTTTTACTTCTCTCAAAATCCACTTTACCTCTTCAATCTCCTCAATTTCAGTGACCATGGGGATAAGCAGGCGAACATTTTTCTGCACACTGGCTCTTAAAATGGCTCTTAATTGCGTTTTAAAAATCTTCCTGTTCTTGAGAGAAAATCTAATCGCGCGTAAACCAAGGGCCGGGTTTGGCTCTCTTTCAATGTTGAGTTGGGGAATATTTTTTTCCCCTCCAATGTCAATTGTTCTAATATAAACCGGAGACGGATAGGCTTTTTTAGCAATTTGTGAATAAATGTGATAATGATCTTGTTCCGAAGGAATTGTTGTGCTGCGCAAATAGATAAACTCCGAACGAAATAAACCTATTCCCTCGGCTCCCAAGGAAAAAGCTAAACTAATTTCTTCGGGAAGCTCAATATTAGCCAGGGGGGTAAATCTAAATCCATCAAGAGTTTCCGAAACCAAAGTAGATGTTTTTCTTAATTCCTTTAAATAATCATCGTATTTTCTCTTTTTGCTTAAGAATTCTTTCCTTATGGCTAAAGGAGGATTAATAATAACTTCGCCATCGGTTCCATCAACAATAATCACGTCCCCGTCCTGGACTTTAGTGGTTATATCTCGCAAACCCACTACCGCCGGAATGTTTAATGAGCGAGCAAGAATGGCTGTGTGAGAAGTCTGCCCACCCATATCTAAAGCAACGCCCAAAATGTTACCTTTGTTTAATTTCCTGGCTGCCTCTGAAGGAAGTAATTCATGAGCCACGAGGATTCTTTCTCCCTCTTCATCGACAGTTTCGGGAGAGTAAGGTTGCAAATGACGGTAGACTTTGGAGAGCACATCCGAGAGATCAAATCTTCGCTGCCGGAAATACTCATCTTCTAATGTTTCAAAGACCCGCATATAATGATTATGAACCGTAGCAATAGCCCATTCCGCCCGAACTTTTTCTTTTTTAATTAAATTCTCTATTTCTTCTCGTAATGATTGGTCTTCGAGGATCATTAAATGAGCTTCAAAAATAAAGGCATGCTCTTTGCCTAATTTGTCCTTGACCTGGTTTTTGATTTCGATTATTTCTTGCTTCGTAGCTTCAAAACTCCGCTGTAAGCGCTGAATTTCTTCTTTGATTTGGGCGAAAGTAATGCTTTCTTTACGATCAGAAAATACAACTTGTTCTTCTAATTGCACCAATCCTAAAGCAATCCCCGGGGAGACACCAATTCCTCGTAAACGAATATATTCGGTAGCCATCATTCTTCATAAAATTTATTGTCAATCAACTTAAGCAAGGCCTTTAGGGCTGCTTTCTCATCTTGCCCACTCACTTTAAGGATTAATTCCGTTCCCTGAGTAGCGGCTAAAGTCAGAATCCCTAAAATACTCTTGCCATCTATTTCTTGGCCATCTTTTTCGAGCCGGACAGAAGCAGCAAACTTATTGGCCGTATTAACAAATTTAACGGCGGCTCTGGCATGAAGCCCAAGTTTATTTTTGATCTTTACTTTCTTGACCACCATGTCTTAAGAATCAGTCCTGCCCCTTCAAAATGGCGCTAACTAAATGAATATTCTTTCTTCCTTGTTCAACGACCTTTCGGGCCACATCCTTGAGGTTATTACTTCGTTGTAAAGAAACAAACTTGATCAACATGGGAAGATTCACCCCAGTAATTATCTCTACTTGATTTGTCTTTAAAAAAGTAAAGCTAATATTCGATGGAGTTCCCCCAAACATATCGGTAAAAATCAAAACACCATTTTTCTGATCAACTCTTTTTATTGCTTGGTTAATCTTCTTTTTTGATTCTTCAACATCATCATACCAACCTATCGAGATAGCTTCCATGTTAACCACTTCACCAAGAATGATGTTCAAGGCATTGAGCAATTCTTCCGCTAATTTCCCGTGAGAAACAATTATTCCGCCAATCATTATTCAAACTGTCTTCAATATTGCCTATCTCATATTACCATATTATTGGGGGAGTAATTAAGTTTTTTATTTTCCCTGGGACCAAAAGCGAGAAGAAAAAGATAATCATCTCTCGATTTATCCCTAAGACAGCAGGACAATTATTAAATTTACATGAGAGTAAAAATCAATTATTTATAAATATCTCGATGAAATATACGGACGTTAAAGTTTTCTCTTTTTAGCCACCGATAAATTTCAACGGCCAGAACAACCGAACGATGCTTTCCCCCGGTACAGCCCACAGAGATAGTTAAATTACTTTTCCCTTCATTGACAAAACGAGGCATTAAAAATCTTAGTAACTCTTGGAGCTTTTGCCAAAACTCTTTTGTTTCCTTGGCTTCTAAGACAAATTGCCTTACTTTCTTACTCCTGCCAGTAAGGTTTTTCATTTTTTCAAAATAAAATGGATTGGGGAGAAATCGAGTATCAAACACCAAGTCAGATTCCAAAGGAAGCCCGTACTTATAGCCAAAACTGACCACTAGGACTTGAAGCTTTTTCTTTCTTCGTCGAAAGTATTTTTCAGCTAATTTTTTGCGCAGTTCCGCAATGGTCAAATCACTGGTATCGACAATTTCATCAGCCAGTTCCCTGATTGCAGCTAATTTTTCTCTTTCGAGAGCAATTTTTTCCTGAATCGACTTTCTGTTTTTTAAAGGATGAGGACGACGACTCTCGCTGTATCTTTTAATTAATATTTCATCCCGTGCTTCTAAAAAAATGATCTTGGGAGTAACAACGTTTTTAATCTTATCGAGAGCCTTGATAAAATCTCTCTGAAAGCCGGCTTCGCGAATATCGACAACAAGAACAATTTTTTGGATTTCAACTTCCTTTGTCTGCCAAAAATCAACTAAAAAGTGAATCAATTTCGCCGGGAGATTATCAATACGATAGTAACCCATATCTTCAAAAAAATGGCTAACTACCGTCTTTCCTGACCCTGACAATCCAGTCAAGATTAAAAAATCTTCATTTTTTCTTTGTGGTCGATTCATTGTTCCCTCGCGCCAAAGCTTGATCCAAGCGTTCAATTATATCCTCAGCGGCAATATATCCCTCGAGACGACACTGGTGAACTTTAGTCGCCACTTCAATCAAAGTAGCAATATTTCTTCCTGGCGCAACAGGAATGCTAATTTGAGGAACGCAAACATCCAAAAGACGACAATCTTCTGGAAAAGAAAGACCAAGGCGATCGTATGTCGCTTTCTCATCCCATCTTTTCAAATTGACAACCAGATCAATTCTATATCTATCGAGAATAGCTTGAGAGCCAAATATTTTTTCAATATTAATGATGCCCAACCCGCGAATTTCCATAAAAAATCTGCTCATCGAGGGCGCTTTGCCCATTAGTAGGCCTGGCTCTGTTTTTTCAACCAAAGTAACATCATCGGAGATGAATTTGTGTCCTCTGGCCACCAACTCTAAAGCACTTTCACTTTTTCCAATCCCACTGTCCCCCCTAATTAACACCCCATGATCATATACTTTTATTAATCCTCCAGGAATAACACTCTTGTTTTCTTGGAATAATAAGGTTACTTCTTTTATTTTCTGGCTAAGATGAGGGAGAGACAATTGAGAATGAAAAACAGCAATTCTTTTCTTGGTTGCTTCTTGGATAAGGGAAGGCGGAACTGTAATTTCTGCCGGAAATATTAAACAACTAAATTCTCGGGCTTCCAGTTGGGAAAAATTCTTATTCTTTAGCAGACTGCTTTCTTGATCGACCAGCCTACACCCCTGGGGAAGATGATGTTCTTTATCTAAAATTAGTTGGCGACTAAAGCCATTTTTACCGGTCAAAGTCCTTAGTTTTAAAAAATCACTACTCTTGACATAGAATTTCTTAACCGAAATAATCAAGATTAACTCACTTTTCGTTGGTCTTCTTTTCTTCTTCTTTAATTATCCTGAGGATTTCTTGATTGGAATTAGCTTGGAGGATTTTCTTGACCAATTCTTTCGATTCCCGGACTAAGTGAGCTATGGCCGCCAAGATTTGAAGATTAACACTCGGATTTTCCGGAGGAGAAACTACTAAGAAAAACAGATGAACTGGTTTTTGGTCAATAGCCTGAAAATCTACCCCTGGGCGAGAAATTCCTAGCAAGATAAGGGGTTGATCAAGGCCCTTAAGTTTACAATGGGGCACAGCCACACCTCGACCAATGGCTGTACTTCCCATATTTTCTCGCTGAATGAGTTTTTCAACAATTTCTTTTTCTTTTCGATTAATATTTTTTTCACCTTTAATCCATCCAACCAGTTCGCGGAGAATTTCTTCTTTTGTTTGACCATATAACTCAGGAATTATATTATCTATAGTCAGTAAGTTAGCTATTTTCACCGCCGGCCTCTTTTCGTTAAATTTATTATTCAGGATTAATCAAACCAAAATGTCCATCTCGGCGACGATAGACAACATTCCAGCGACCATTTGTCTGATTAAAAAAGAGAAAAACATCACGGCGTTTGGATTCCATTTGAAAAATAGCTTCTTCCAGATCCATTGGCTTCAACGAAAAATCGTGACTAGGAATAACCCTTTTTGGGGCGGGAGGAAATTCTTGCGTTTCACTAACTGGCCTTTCTTTCCCTTTTGAAGCCCTTCTTTTTTTCTCTCGCTGTTTCTCTTTTTCTTTGCGGAGGCGTTTCTCCAATTGATCAAAGGCCTCGCCAAAGGAAGTCAATAAATCTTCATTTTCAGCCTCCACGGTAACTAAGCCTCCCTTCCATCTAACCTTTAACTCCACTCGATGTCGATATTTTTCTGAGTTGTAGACAACATTGATTTCCATCAGGGATTTTAGTTTTTTCTCTAAAGTTTTTATCCGACGCTGACAATAATCTTTTGCTTTTGCTGGTAAATCAGCGCCTCGAGAAGTAAACTTTACTTCCATCTTATTCCTCCATAAGGTATTTTCTTTTCCGAAGATGAGAAGGTTCAAAACCGAGTTGAATTCGATACTTGGCTACTGTTCGGCGCGCAATTTTATAATTTTCCCGGGAAAGAATCTCAGCAATTTCGCCATCGCTCAAAGGATTATCTCTATCCTCTTGAGCAATCAGTTTTCTTATTTTATCTTTAATTCTCAAGGAGGAAATTTCCTCTCCTTCCCTGCTTGTTAGAGAGCGGTGAAAGAAATATTTTAAAGGAAATACTCCCCGCGGGGTTTGGATATATTTGTTGGTCACCACCCTGGCCACCGTCGACTCATGAACCCCTATTTTTTGAGCAATCTCATTTAATGTCAAGGGTTGCAGAAAATCAATTCCTTTATCGAGAAAGTCCTTCTGTTTTTTGACAATGTAATCCGCAACTTTATATATCGTTTGATTTCTCTGGTCTAAACTTCTCAAAAACCACTGCGCCTTTTTTAACCGTTCCCGGAGAAAAAGATAGGAATCTGAAGTCTCATCCTGTTTCCTGAGTAAATTTTGATAGTAGCGATTTATCCTTAATCTTGGTAAACCTTCATTATTCAAGTCAATCCGATAATTATCATCTTCTTTAACTACAATTATGTCAGGAACCACATAGGAAACTCGTTCTTGCGAGTATTTCCGCCCTGGAGTTGGATTAAGTTGCCTTATCATGTCAATTTTCTTTTTCAGCTCTTCCAGAGAAAGGTTAATCTCTTGAGCTAATTGATGATAATCTAGCTTCTCTAACAGGGGTAAATATTTTTTAATTATCATTCGGATTAATGGGTCTTGGCCATAATAATAATCATACTGGGTAAGAAGAGCTTCTCGAAAATCAAGACTGCCGACCCCCACGGGATCAAACCTCATTATTTTCTGGCGAATCTGGTCGACTTTTTTGCTCGGAACGCCAAGTTGCCGGGCAATCTCCTCGCCCGAAGTTTCTAAAAAGCCATCTTCGGTAATATTACCGATGATATGCTGAGCGATTTCCTTGTCTTGTTCGGTGAAGAAAGTTAGACTTGCCTGCCAATTAAGATGATCCCATAAAGAAAACGCCCGGGAGGCAATATTTTCTAAAGAAATTGCCTCCTTCTCTTCTTGGTAAACAGGCTTAAATTCATTATCAAAATATTCCTGGAAAAAAGTATCAAGCTCATCACTTTCCGCCTCTACTGAGGCTTCTTTTTCCTCTTTGCTGGTTGTTAAATCCTGATCTTCTCCTGTTTCTCCTTCGGCTTCCAGCATTGGATTCAAAGAAAGCTCTTGATTAATAACTTCTACCAGCTCCAAATTGGTTAAAGTCAACAGTTTTATAGCTTGCTGGAGAGAAGGAACCATAACTAACTTTTGAACTTGTCTTTGATCCAATCTTTGTTTGATAACCATTATCCTCTGAGTTCAAGAAAAATCTTCCAAAACAAAATCTTCTCCCAAATATTTTTGTTTAATTATTGGGGAATTGATCAGTTCTTGAGGGGGTCCCTCCCCTAAAATCTTCCCTTCATCAATGACATAAACCCGATCGGCTATCCTAAAAGTATCCTCGACACTGTGGTCAGTGATCAAGATACCCATGCTTTTTTGCTTCAAGGAGAGAAGAATTTTCTGGAGATCAGTCACGGCGATGGGATCAACTCCAGTAAAAGGTTCATCAAGGAGAATAAATTCCGGCATCAAAGCTAGAGCTCGAGCAATCTCCAGTCGCCTTCTTTCGCCGCCAGAAAGGGAATAAGCCTTGGATTGAGCCAAAGGCAGCAAATTAAATTCATTGAGCAATTCCTCCAAAGTAGTTTCCTCTCTTCGGGCTGATACTCCAAGGGCGACTAATAGATTCTCCACTACTGTTAATCTCCTAAACACTGACGTTTCTTGTGGTAACAAAGCCAATCCCTCTCGAGCTCGGAGATACATGGGGAAAGACGTAATATCAGTGTCTCCCAGCCAAACTTTTCCTTCATCAACCGGCAACAAACCAACAATAAGACTAAAAGTTGTGGTTTTACCCGCTCCATTCGGCCCTAATAAAGCAACAATTTCCCCTTTTTTTATCTCTAGAGAGACGCCATCAACAACCTTCCGGGCGTGAAAACTCTTCACTAAATTAAGAGCTCGAAGTGTTTGATTCATAAGTTATGATTTGATCAGGAGAATTGACCTTTCTTCTCCCTCATTTTCAATCACGATTCTATCATCGGGTAGATGAAAAGTCAATTTGTCACCTCTGATCTTCCCCCGAGAAGGGTCTTCTAAAAGAGGTTGTCCACTCATGATTAAAACCTGTTGAGTAAATTGGTATTCAGCTTTTTGAGCAGCAGCGGTAACTTTCTGATAACTAACCTGAACTTGGTCCAAAGCCTCAAATTTAACTAATTGTCGAGTTTCAGGGTCGAGGAAAACTAACAACCGGAGACACTTGATGGCCACTTCTCCCATCTCCAAAGCAATGTCTTGTTCAAACTCAAGAAGGCTAGCTCCGGGATCAAACCTCATCGACTCGCCTTGAATGCGGAAATGTTGGTCTCCTTGAGAAGGCTTTACCTCAACCATGTTAACCTCAACTTGGCCTTTTGCCTCAAGCTGAGAAGAAATCGGGTTTAAAATAACCTTTTCGGCTTTAAGGACCCGATCACCCTGCCAAATTTTTACTTTCCCAGAAACAATCAAACGTCGCCCCTCAGCCTTTCTTCTCATCTCCTGACAAGTTAAAAAACATGTCTTTTGAGGGTCAAAAAATCCAGGTGGGGGGGATGATTCAGCCTGCTCTAATGCTCGCTCAAGGGTAGCCTCAACCCCATCTCGGCCTTGAAGATCACCTTCTTGCGTCTTTATCTCGATTTTTCCTGCCTTGAACTCTAAGGTCGGACTCTTAAAAAAGGCTTTCTCTTGGGGTCCCGGGGAGACACTGATCATCTGCTTGGGGCCCCATATTTCCAATTTCTCCCCGCCAATGAAAAGATCCTGAGTTTCCCCACCTTTGCGGATAAAGCTAACTGATTCTTCAGCAATAACCTTTTTTATACTTCTATTTTGAGTCCAAAAAGCTTTTATTTTCTCCGCCTGCAATTGCGAATAATCAGAGGCCTCAGAAAAAAACGCTAGCCGGGCTCCCCCTCTTATTTCGATTTTTTTTAAAGTTTTGGTTTGGGCAAAAATTTCAATATCGATCGAATCGGCCTTAATTTCCTGACTAAAGAGGTAAAACCAGGCCGATAGTCCAGACTGAAATAAAGATTGACCCTTTCCCCACTCATCTTGGAGTTGAGCTTCCACACCATTTTTTAAATTTAACCATTTAATAAAACCCTCTTCCGCTCCTAATTTGAAGGTTACTTCTCCTGCCTTTCCTTGGCTAGCGCCGTGTTGAAGGGTTACCTCTCCCGAGCCAGCACCAATTTTTGTGCGCCGGTCATAAGTAAATCTTTGTGTTTTCAAAATGAGCGATCTTGAACCGCCCAAAAAGGAGGCCAACTGAAAAGAAACTCTTCCTTGACTTACCATTTTTCGGCTCCGGAGGTTAAACTGAAAAAAATCTGCCTCCAAAGTCCATTGGCCACTCCTCACCTTGACCTTCCCTTTTCCTTCAAAAACTTTCTCCGGGGCATAATAATCAACTCTTTCCGCCTCTATTTTCATCTCCCCCCATTCCACTTGGGCCGGCCTGGTACTCCAGAAGTGGTTGAATTCCTGATCATAGAGAAGCGACTCAGCCCGGATAATAACATCTTCTCCTTTTTGCCGCCGGGGAAATACTATTTCCACGTTTCCCTCAAGATGAAATAGCCCCTTTTCCCCTAAATAGTGTTTTTCGGCTCTCACCCGCAGATGTTCTTTCTGCCCTTCTCTTAATTCTTGGAACTGAATCTTTTCTTTTTTCTCGACAAAAAAAGACGAATCCAAATCCAAGCGGTCGGGTGATTTACCTCCATGGGATAAGGAAAAGATTATGTC
>DQWD01000039.1 GCA_011042725.1 Candidatus Aminicenantota bacterium
ATCACTCGCCGTCACTTGTTGGCTCGACTAGTTGAGCTCCAATATGAGAGAAAAGACAGCGAATTCTCACGGGGAACTTTCCGGGTAAGAGGCGATATTATCGATGTTTTTCCTTCTTACGAAGAACTTGCCTATCGCTTGGAACTCGACGGCTCGACTCTGAGTGGGCTTTATCTCTTGGATCCTCTCTTAGGTCGCGTGGTGGAAGAAATCAATCAGTGCCTGATCTACCCCCGAACTTTTTTTTCCACTCCCCGCGACATCCTCATGGCCGCGATCGAGAATATCGAAAAAGAACTCCAGGCGCGAGTGAAGTTTCTCCAAGATCAGGGAAAACTTCTCGAAGCTAACCGTCTGGAAGAAAGGACTCGCTTTGACCTCGAAATGCTCCGGGAGTTTGGATGGTGCCCAGGGATAGAAAACTATTCTCTCTACCTGAGCCAGAGAAAACCTGGTCAGCCTCCCTATACCTTGCTTGACTATTTCCCCCCTGATTTTCTCACCATAATCGATGAGTCCCACGTGACTATTCCCCAAATTGCCGGGATGTACCACGGAGACCGTTCCCGCAAGTTAACTTTAGTTGAACATGGTTTTCGACTTCCTTCAGCTTTAGATAACCGGCCTCTTAACTTTAGTGAATTCGAGGAAAGAGTAAACCAAGTTATTTATGTCTCGGCCACTCCCGGCCCTTATGAACTGAAAAAAAGCCAAGGAAGAGTAGTCGAACAAATAATTCGGCCCACAGGACTTACCGACCCTCAAGTTGAAATACGTCCGATAAAAGGGCAAGTTGAAAATCTAAGGCAAGAAATACTAGTCCGAGCTCAACGACATGAGCGCACCTTAGTTACCACTTTAACTAAAAAGATGGCTGAAGATCTAACTCGTTATTACCATGAGCTAGGGCTGAGAGTTCGTTATCTTCACTCGGAAATAGATACTCTCGACCGGGTTAAAATCCTCTATGATCTCCGGCGAGGAAAGTTTGATGCCTTAATCGGTGTTAATCTTCTTCGAGAAGGCTTAGATCTGCCTGAAGTTTCCCTTGTAGCTATTCTCGACGCCGACAAGGAAGGCTTTCTCCGCTCCACTCGTTCCCTCATCCAGACATTTGGACGGGCGGCCCGTAATATTAATGGGCAAGTCATTCTTTATGCTGATACCATCACTCAATCAATGAAAAAAGCCATCGAGGAAACCAATCGCCGCCGCCAGCTTCAATTGGAGTATAACCGGCGCCACCAGATCACACCGCGCTCGATAATCAAAAGAATCGACGAGGTTCTAGCTTCCCTACCCGAAAGAGACTATCTTGACTACACCAGGATTGAAGAAGAACAATTGATTTACATGTCCAAGGAAGAAAGACAACAAAGAATTGAATTTTTGGAGAAGGAGATGAAAAAAGCAGCTCAAAACCTTGAGTTTGAACGAGCCGCCGCTCTTCGAGACGAATTAAAGAAGATAAGAAAGATGGAGATAGAAATTGGGCCCTGAAAAAAAATCATCCCTTAGGGAAAAGGCAAAGCAAGTGCCATCAAGGCCGGGAATCTATTTTTTCCTTAATAAATCTCAGCAAATAATCTATATCGGCCGCGCCCGAAATTTAAGAGATCGCCTCCGCTCTTATTTTTTGCCTACCTCTGACCTTAAAGTTCATAGTATTTTGGCTGAAGCCACTGACCTTGACTACCTAGTTACTGATACCGAAAAAGATGCCGCTTTTTTGGAAAATAATTTTATTCGTCGCTTTCAGCCCAAATTTAACCTCCGCCTCAAAGATGATAAAAGTTTCCCCATGGTTAAAATAAACTTAACGGATGATTATCCAAGTATAGGCCTCACCCGAAGAGTGAAGGCCGATGGCGCCCGCTATTTTGGACCTTTTCATCCCGCTCACCAGGCCCGGAAAACAATCGACCTTATCGCCAAGTATTTTCACCTCCGGACATGCTCCGGAGCGTTACCCAAAGGAAGAAAACGCCCTTGCTTAGAATATGACCTGGGGATGTGCTCCGCTCCCTGCGTTAAGTTAATTTCAAAAGAAGAATACCAAGAGAACGTTCAAAATGCTCTCCTGTTCCTTGAAGGTAAATCTCACCTGCTCTTACCAATTCTGGAAAAAAAAATGAAAGAGGCCGCCCAAGAACTTGAATTTGAACTAGCCGCTCACTGGCGAGATTTAATTCAAACGGTAAAATCACTCCAACAAAAGCCAAAAACCTCTTTCCCCTCGGCAATAAATGCAGATCTCCTGGGCTGGGCTAAAATAGGCTCATCATCATCTTTGTTTGCTTTTTTTCTTCGTCAGGGTAAAGTAGTTGAATCAGCCCATCAGGTTTTCGAGCAAAATTCTCTTGTCGACAATGAAGAAGATGCCTTCTTTCATCTTTTTCAAAGTCTCTATTCAGCCCGGCAAGATATCGCCGAGAAAATACACCTATCTCTTCCTTTAAAAAATAAAAAGATTCTTGTCGATTACCTCTGGCAAACAAAGAAGAAAAAAGTTCGAATAATTTCCGCTCACCACGGAAAATATCAAGGACTCCTCCGTTTAGCTAACCTTAATGCGGAGATAGAGCTCAAAAAAAGAAAAACAATCCCTGATTCGTTAATTTCGTTGGCCACAACTCTACAACTTCCCTCTCCTCCTCGCTGGATTGAAGCTTTTGATATTTCAACCACCGGAGGTGTAGAAAATGTCGGCGCCCTAGTTGTCTTTGAAAATGGCCAACCACTAAAATCAGAATACAGACGATTCAGGATTAGTTCTCATTCTGGCCCCAACGATCTTGCTTCTCTCCAAGAAGTCCTTTCTCGCCGCTACTCTCGACTAATAAGAGAAAAAAAACAACTTCCTGATTTAATCCTTGTTGATGGAGGAAAAGGCCAGCTTCGCGTGGCTCAGTCGGTTCTTAGTAGTTTGGAGATTAGTTCCATTCCAGTTGTTGCTCTCGCCAAGAAAAAAGAAACTATTTATCGCGACTTAGATCATGAGGGTTTAAACTTAGACCCTACTTCTCCAGCTCTAAAATTATTGCAATGGATACGGGACGAAGTCCACCGCTTTGCCATAACTTTTCATCGGAAAAGAAGGGCCAAACAAAGTTTTTCTTCTCTTCTTGATGACATCCCGGGCATCGGGCGCCGCCGGAAAGCCCTTCTTCTGCAAAATTACTCTGACCTTACTTCTCTCCGCCAAGCTAATTTTGATGAGGTGGCTCATCTCATCGGCCGTCCGGCGGCCACTAATCTTTTTGCCCGTCTTCAATCATCTGTCTCTTCTTCAGAAAAGAGGGATAACTAATCTTAACTTTAACATTAAAAAAAGAATTTTTTCTCCCCACTAATAAAATTGCTATAATTTTTAATTAACTTTATATTAGGTTTTGTCCTAAAATGACGGGAATGAGTTACTACGTTAAGGCGAAGGAAAATGTCTCCGCTTTGGTCGAGATTTTTAACGCCATTCCTTCACCGCCCTTCCCGGCGCCAGCGGAACTGCGCCCGATCAATTCGAACCTTTGGACTTTATTCTCTGTTAATATGAGTTTCAAAACTCTAAACGAGCCGTGCTCAATACGCGCTCGGCGCCCGAGGCGGTCGGGTTCCTTTGAGGGACGGTTCCGGAAGGCTAAATCTTCAATGTGGCTTCGACATTCTCCTTCGCCTTTCGTTGGATTTTGTTTCCCCTCACTTGGGGACAAAGCCTTATATTAAAAAGATCTTAATGGCTATTAGACAATGTTCATTACCTTAATGGAGCGGAGAATTATAGAAAAATGCCTCTCTCTAAATGTTAACCAAAGAACAATCCCTTCTATCCTGTTTCTCCTGGAGAGAAGTGCCAAATTTTAGAAAGAAAGGGCAAAAATGATCATTGGAATCGGCTTTGATTTCATTGAAGTGGACAGGATTAAACAAGTGGCGGAAAAATATCCTAAATTTCTTAATCGAATTTTTACCCCCCGGGAACAAACTTATTGCTTAGCCCAACCTAATCCTTATCTTCACTTTGCGGCTCGATTTGCCGCCAAAGAAGCTTTTTTCAAAGCCCTTGGACGGCGAATTCCTTGGTCAAAAATAGGAGTCTATAATTTGCCTAGTGGCCAGCCGGAATTAGAACTATTTATCCCTTCTCCCCTTGATTTTGATCGAATGAAAGTTTCTCTTTCTCACTTAAAATCTCTAGCGGGGGCAGTAGTTATTCTCGAAAAGGACTAAATCATCCCGATTAAATTGAAAAATGATTTCGCTAAGAAACTAAAGATGACCGCTACTCCTAAATTAAGAGCAACGGACAGGAAAGCTATTTTTCGACCTAGCTCTTTCCAGATCATTGCCACGGTTGATAAGCAAGGAATGAAAAGACTAACAAATAACGTAAAAATTACAATCTGTGCGGGCGTAATAACACTCATTAGTTGATGGTAATTTGTTCCTAAAGCTTGAATCATCATGATCATCGAGAGTTCTTTGCGCAGAAACCCAAAAATAAGGGTTACTCCTAATTCCTGAGGTAAGCCCAATCCTTTAACTACTAGTGGAGAAAAGCCATAATTAAGAATTCGATCAATTCCTAAACTCTGAAGTAAAGCCAAGACAACACTGCCCACAATCAAAATTGGCCAGGCAAAATTAAGAAAAGAACGAAGCTGAAAAACAGTTTTTTTCCCTATGTTTTTTAAAGAAGGAATTTTCAGCTCGGGAATCTCCAGAATAAGTCCTGGCGAAGGCTCTTTAAAAAAGAAAGACAAGACTCGACCGATGAGGGCAACCAGCAAAAGATGGAAAAGGTAAAAGCCCAGTGCCCACCAGGGGCCAAGATAAAAGGCGACAAGGGCCAAAATAATTGTCGTCCGAGCTGAACAGGGAATAAAGGGAATGAGAAGAGTAGTAATTATTTTGTCCCGTCGTGATTCAAGAATCCGAGTAGAGACAATGGCTGGAACATTACAGCCAAAAGCAAGGATAAAAGGCGATATTGATTTCCCGTGAAGTCCGATGCGATGCATAAAAACATCCATCAAAAACCCGACTCGGGCTAGATAGCCCACATCTTCCAGTAAGCCCATCAAAAACAGCAGAGGAATAAAATAAGGGAGCACAATTCCCAATCCTCCCCCAATTCCTTGTAAAAGCCCATCGATGATACTGACCGCCATCCCTTGACCAAAGTTGGTGAAGAGGAAACTTCTTAATTGTTCAAAAGGCCCCAGGACTAATTCCTCCAGAGGACTGCCGATGGAGAATACAATAAAAAAGAACCCCAGAAAAACCAAGCCGAGGATTAGATAACCTAAATAAGGATGCATGAGTAAATCATCTAACCGGTGAAGAAAAGGTCGTTTAGCGGGCCGGACAATCCGGGTGGATTTCTCAAAGATTTTCATAGCCAGATGATGTCGTTCAGCGGCCACCACTTCATAAGCAGGAGCATCATGGGAACTCTCCAATTGGTTTTTAACTTCATCAAGAACTTGCTTCAAGGGAAGATATATTTCGGATAAAAGCTGCTGAAAATAATGACTCCCCATCTCAATCATTTTGATAGCCGTAAACCGCCGATTGGCCACAACCGGAAAATTGGAGGGCAAGATTTTTTCCAATCGATAAACACCATCCTCAACATCTTTGGACCAGCCAAGAGGTTTAACCAGAAGTCCATTCTTAAGAATAAAGATTGCCTTCTCTAAGAGCTCTTTTAAACCTCGCCCATGGGTAGCTACCGTGGGAATCACTGGAACACCTAATTCTTTTTCTAAGCGCTGAATATCTATTCTAAGACCTTTTTTCTCGGCCAAGTCCATCATGTTGAGAGCCACAATCATTGGCAATCCCATTTCAATTAATTCTAGAGTTAATTCCAGGTTCCGAGCTAAACTGGAGGCATCAACGACATTAATAATCAGGTCTGGTTTTTCATAAAACAAATGAGACAAGGCTACCTTTTCTGCCTCATCTCCCGGGACTAGCGAATAAAGGCCAGGCAAATCAATAATATTTAGGATATAGCCTTGAACGTTAACCCGGCTATGGGTGTGTTTGACGGTTGTGCCTGGAAAATTCGAGGTCTCCGCCTTAAGACCGGCAATCGCATTAAAAAGAGTGCTTTTACCGCAATTTGGTTGACCGATAAAAATAATATCTGGGTAGTTATTGTTCGTCACCGATTATCTCAACTAATATTTTCTGGGCTATTCCCCGTCCAATAGCCACGGAAGTATCAGAAGAAACACGTCTCACCAAAATAGGCCCACGAAGAACTCCCCTCATGTCCAAGATAATTTCATCACCCTTATGAAAGCCCATATCAAATAATCTTTTTCTTAATCTGTGGCCTCCTTGGATTTCAATAATCTTTAATTTTTTTTCCGGAGGAGCAGAAACCAAGGGAATATATCTATGATAATCCATTTTCAGAGATTTCCTTCTTTTTTATTACTTATAATTTAAATTACCCTCGATGATAACGAAGAAGGCCAAAAAAATCAACCTTGTTTAGAAACCATGAACACCTTGTCTTGATTATTTCAAGCAGGGCTAATTTCCCAATCAAATTCTTTTATCTTTTACAATTTATGAATAGATCAGGTAAAATTAACTTGAACATTGTAATTCATATTTACGTATGTATAATGTAGAGTTACAACAAGGAGGTCAACATGGCCAAAAAATTATATCGTTCTCAAGAGGATAAGATGATTAGTGGAGTTTGTGGCGGGTTAGCTCAATATTTAGACATTGACCCTACTCTCGTGAGGTTAATTTTTGTTGCTCTATCTTTTCTAACAGCTATTCTGCCCATGATTCTCTTCTATATTATCGCTTGGATAATCATTCCTGCTCCACTCCCCGAAAAATAGCCTTTCCGAAACTAACTAATCTTTTTTTTCCTGGCTCTCTTCATTTGACTTAATCAAAATTATCCGATATTTTTATCACGGTTTGGATAAGAGGATGAAAGAGTCAGGGACAAATAAAATAAATCTTCCCTATCGCCATATTGCCATCGAAGGCGTCTTTAAATCGGGCAAAACAAAACTTGCCCAGAAAATAGCTGAAAAAATTGGCGCGCGAGTGATTTATGATCGCTTGGATAATCCCTATTTGGCTGATTTCTATCATGAAAAAGAAGGGGCAGCTTTCCTGGCTCAACTTGTTTTTCTTGTCAATCGTTATCACCAGCAATCGGCGCTTCTCCAAAGAACCCTCTTTGAAGAAACCATCATCTGTGATTATCTATTTGAAAAAGATAAAATTTATGCCTACCAAACCCTGACTGACGATGAACTTCTGGTGTACGAAAAAATTTTTAATATTTTCTCCGAAAGAATTACTAAGCCAGATTTAGTGGTTTATTTGCAAATAACTTTTCCTACTCTTCTGAATAGGATCAACCGGAGTGGCTCTGAGCTGGAAAAAAATATTTCTGAAGGCTACCTGAAAGATATCCTCGAAGCCTTTGATTATTTTTTCTTCAACTATCAAGCAACTCCCCTGTTAGTCGTTAAAGCAGATCATCTTGACTTTGACAATGAAGCTACAATTTTAGACCTCATCCAAAAAATCCAGCAAGTCAAAAAAAGTCCTTTATTCTATGTTCCCCTTTCCGAGTCGAAAAATGATTAAGCTTACCTCAAAAAATGGTAAAATAGATAAGAGACTTTACCTCAATCCTGGGATTGAGCCAGGATGGGGAGAAAGGAAAAAAAATGAATATTTCTACGCCCCCCAAAATCACCATTTCTTCTCTTGGACAAAAAAAGAAGCAACAAGAAAAAATTGTGGCTTTGACCGCCTACGATTACCCAACGGCCCGAATTATTGACCAAACCGATATCGATATCATCCTGGTCGGTGATTCCTTAGGGATGGTCATCCTCGGCTACCACGATACTCTACCGGTCACCATGGAAGAGATGCTCCACCATACTAAGGCCGTTGCTAGAGCCGTGAAGCGCGCCTTAGTGGTGGCTGACATGCCTTACCTTTCTTACCATCTTTCCCTTGAAACAAGTATAGCCAATGCCGCCCGGTTCATCAAAGAAGCTCAAGCAGATGCAGTTAAAATCGAAGGCGCTTCCCCCTCCCGGTTGAAACTAATTGAGCACCTCCAGGAAGCGGAAATACCGGTGATGGGACATGTGGGATTGACGCCCCAATCAATTCGCCACCTTGGAAATTACCGCGTCCAAGGCAAAAAAATCAACCAGGCTTCTCAAATCCTGGAAGATGCTATAGCTTTAGAAAAAGCAGGTGTTTTTTCTATCGTCCTCGAGTCTATTCCCCGGGAACTCGCCCAGATTATCACCAAAAAACTATCTATCCCTACCATCGGAATCGGAGCTGGGCCTGATTGTGATGGCCAAATTCTCGTTCTCCACGACATGCTGGGTTTAACTTCGGATATATCCCCTAAATTTGTTAAAAAATACCTCGACGGACGAGAGCTTTTTCTGCAGGCAATAGAAACTTATCTTACGGAAGTAAAACAAAATAAGTTTCCCACCGATGAACATTCTTACCATCTCAATTCCCCTGATACTCATCGCTTAACCAAAAAATCATCATCTAATTTAAAAAGCAAAAATTGATGAAAGTCTGTCACCAAATCGTCGAAATCAAGGAAATTATAAGTCGGGATAAACGACAAGGATTTTCGATCGGCTTTGTCCCCACGATGGGCTATCTTCACGAGGGACACTTGAGTTTAGTCCGTGAATCACTCCAAACCACCGCTAAAACTGTGGTTAGTATTTTTGTCAATCCTACCCAATTCGGACCTCAGGAAGATTACCAAGATTACCCTCGCGATTTAAGTCGCGATACGGCCCGACTTGAAGAAATGGGAGTTGATTATGTATTTGCCCCTTCCCCAAACGAGATGTATCCTCCTGGTTTTAAAACTTATGTTGAAGTTACCCAGCTCCAAGATAAACTGTGCGGTCGCTCTCGACCTGGTCATTTTCGGGGAGTGTGTACCATTGTCCTCAAGCTCTTCAATATCATTCAACCTGACTGGGCTTTTTTCGGACAAAAAGATGCCCAACAAGCCATCATCATCCAAAAAATGATCAAAGATCTTAATTTAGAAACCAAGATAAAAGTCCTCCCTATCGTCCGCGACCAAGACGGTTTGGCCTTAAGCTCCCGGAATACTTATCTTTCTCCCGAACAAAGGCAGGCCGCTTTGGTTCTTTACCAAAGTCTCCAGCTTGCCCAACTCCTGTTTGAGGAAGGAGAAAGAAGAACATCAACAATTAAGCAAGCAATGATCAATCGAATTCAACAAGAACCTTTGGCTAAAATAGATTATGTCGAAATTGTCGAGATGGAAAATTTAGACGAGATTAGCCTTATCACCGATAAAGCTTTAGTTGCTCTGGCTGTCTTTATCGGCCGGGTCCGACTTATTGATAACGTCATTCTCGCCGAGAAAGGAAAAAAGGAATGAAACGGATAATGCTCAAAAACAAAATCCACAATGCCCGGATCACCGGTGTAAATCTTGAATATGAAGGAAGCCTTACTCTAGATGAAAATCTGATGAAAGCAGCAGATTTCATTCCTTTTGAACAAGTCCATGTTTATAATAAAACAAATGGTGCTCAATTCATCACTTATTTAATAAAAGGACGAAATGGTGTCGTCGAAGTGAACGGTGCAGCTGCCCATCTCGCTCAACCCAGCGATCAACTTATTCTTGCCGCCTATGCCGAAATGGAAGATACGGAAATTGAATTTTGGATGCCAAAAATAGTTATTGTGGATGACAATAATCAGCCTAAATAATAAAGCATTCTTTTGACTAAGTCCTCATCTTCCTCATGGTTAATGAGCCAGATAAATTAACGATTTATTCAAGACGATAATTAGGGGCTTCTTTGGTAATGATCACATCATGAACATGACTTTCTTTATAAGCGGCCGGAGTGATCCGAATAAACTGGGCTTTTTCTTGTAACTCAGGAATTGTCCGACATCCCGCATAACCCATTCCAGATTTTATCCCGCCCACTAACATTTGGATAATCTGGACTGCGCTCCCCTTGTAAGGCACTCGGCCTTCAATCCCTTCAGGAACCAACTTGGAAGCCTGCCGGGTTTCATCCTGACCGTACCGATCTCGGCTTTGCCCATTTTTCATCGCCTCTAAAGACCCCATCCCTCGATAAGTTTTATAAGATCTCCCCTGATAGATAACTACTTCACCGGGTGACTCATCTGTTCCCGCTAAAAGGTTACCGACCATAACTGCACTGGCGCCGGCTGCTAGAGCCTTGGTAATGTCACCTGAATACTTTATCCCCCCATCAGCGATAAGAGGAATATTATATTTAGCTGTTACCGAATAAACATTAGAAATAGCCGTGATTTGAGGTACACCAGCCCCGGTCACTACCCGGGTTGTACAGATTGAACCAGGACCAACTCCCACTTTGACCGCATCAACTCCCCGGTCAATCAAATCCTGGGCTGCCTCGGCGGTGCCGATATTTCCGGCGATTATTTCCTGTTCAGGGAATTCCTCCCGGAGTTTAGCTATCATATCGAGCACCCGATTGGAATGGCCATGAGCAGTATCGACCACTAAAACATCAACTTTAGCCTCGACTAAAGCTTTGGCCCTTTCTAAAGCATCTTCTCCCACGCCAACGGCGGCTCCCACTCTAAGCCGTCCAAAAGGATCTTTGGATGCATAAGGATACTGAATTCTCTTGAGAATATCTTTATAAGTGATTAATCCTTTGAGATGAAAATTGGCATCGACCATTAATATTTTTTCTATTTTATACTTATGAAATAACTTTTCGGCTTCCTCGAGCGAAGTCCCCACCGGAACAGTCACCAATTCAGTGGTCATCACTTCCTTGATAGGCAGATCAACTCTTTTTTCAAATCTTATATCCCGGTTAGTTAAAATCCCCACCAATTTATTGTTTTCATCGGTAATCGGCAACCCAGATATTCGATACTTTTTCATCACTTCGATAGCTTCATAAATTTTATTGTGGGGCTTCATGGTAATGGGATTCACGATCAAACCACTCTCATGTCTTTTAACTTTATCCACTTCTTCCACTTGAGCTTCAATGGGCATATTTCGATGAATAATGCCGAGACCACCTTGCTGAGCGATGGTAATGGCCATTCTGGATTCAGTAACCGTATCCATGGCGGCACTGATAACAGGAATCTTAAGGTCAATATGACGACTGAGGCGAGTGGAAACATCAGCTTGGTGAGGCAAGACATCAGACTTTGCCGGTAGAATAAGTACATCATCAAAAGTTAAACCATCGACTATCTTTTTATGAAACATAGATCCCCCCTTATCTCCTTTTTTTCTTTTTTCTCTTTTTGGGAATCATCGACCGGGCTTGTTTCATCCGCACCGGATTAGCTCCGCTCTGAGGCCGTTGATAGTAAAGAGGTTGCTCGCGTTGCTGAATTGGTTCTGTCTCCACTACAGGTTGCAGAAAGAAAAGATACCGAACTGTTTCCTCTTCAATCCTATCCATCATGGCTTGGAACATATCGTAGCTTTCCTTTTTATACTCAATCAACGGGTCACGTTGCCCATAACCTCTTAACCCAATGCCTTCTTTCAAATAATCCATCGCCAGCAGATGGTCTTTCCATTGGGCATCGATTACCTGAAGCATTATTAGCCGCTCAAACTCCCGCATGGCCGATGAACCAATCATCTCTTCTTTTTCTTCGTATTTTTGCAGAAGGCGCGATAGTATTTCTTCTCTTAGTTGAGAATAATTCACCTCTTCCCAATCGATTCCCATTTCCTGAATGTCCAGCCCAAATTGGGCTCCAATAGCTTGCCTTAAAGCTTTTACATCCCACTCTTGAGGATCTTTTTCCTTTGGGGCATGGGTTTCTAACAACCAATCGACTAAAGTTTCGATCAAGTCCCGGACATAGGTTCTTAAATCTTTTCCCTCCAGAATCTCACGTCTCAAGCGATAAATTGTCTCCCGCTGCTTATTCATCACATCGTCATACTCAAGGAGGTGTTTCCGGATGGAAAAGTTCTGGCCTTCGACTTGCTTTTGGGCTCTCTCGATGGCTTTAGTCACCATTTTATGTTCAATGGGAACACCTTCAGCCATTCCAATCCGAGACATTAAACCTGAGATACGGTCACTGCCAAAGATGCGCATTAAATCGTCTTCAAGGGAAAGATAAAATCGGGAGGAACCAGGGTCTCCTTGGCGACCGGCTCGCCCCCGAAGCTGATTATCGATACGGCGAGCCTCGTGGCGTTCAGTGCCGATGATGTGCAGGCCGCCTAATTCCACTACCTTTTGGTGCTCTTCTTCGGTAATTTTTTTGGCTTCAGCTAGAGCAGCTTCCCATTCTTCAGGTAAAATATTATCTGAGTCTTTACTTTGCTGGCGAAGCTTTTCTCTGGCTAAGAACTCATGATTTCCCCCCAGAAGAATATCAACCCCTCGTCCAGCCATGTTGGTGGCGATGGTTACTGCTCCAATCCGGCCTGCTTGAGCGATAATCTTGGCTTCCATTTCATGATACTTGGCATTGAGAACCACATGTTTAATTCCCCGTTTCCTCAACATCGAGCTCAGCTTTTCTGAGTTTTCGATAGAAACTGTCCCCACTAGAACCGGCCGTCCTTTTTGGTTATGCTCAATTATTTCCTTCACCACCGCTTCCCACTTCTCTTTGGCCGTCCGATAAATGACATCTGGGTATTCAATCCGGATAAGAGGCTTATTAGTGGGAATCTCGACAACTTCCAGGTTATAAATGGCTTGAAACTCAGTGGCTTCGGTAGCCGCCGTTCCCGTCATTCCGGCTAATTTCTTATACATACGGAAATAATTCTGAAAAGTAACCGAAGCCAGGGTCTGGTATTCTTCTTCGATGCGAACCCTTTCCTTGGCTTCCAAAGCTTGATGAAGTCCATCGGAATATCTTCTTCCCGGCATCAACCGCCCGGTAAATTCGTCAACAATAATCACTTGGCCGTCTTTAACCATATAATCAACATCTCTCTTAAATAAGTGGTGGGCTTTTAGAGCTTGGTTAATGGCGTGAATTAAGTCCATGTGGGCTAAGTCATAGAGGTTGTCAACTTTAAGCAACTTCTCGGCTTCCGCTACTCCTTCTTCCAAGAGCGCCACTGTCCTTGTTTTTTCATCAACTTGAAAATGTTTTCCCTTTTTTAGGCGTCGAACTAAATTATCTACCTTAAAGTAAATGGCCGTGGATTCTTCGGTAGGTCCCGAGATAATAAGTGGCGTTCGGGCTTCGTCGATTAAAATACTATCAACCTCATCAACAATGGCATAATGATGCTCTCGTTGAACCACATCCGACATCCTGAACTTCATATTATCCCGGAGATAATCAAATCCAAATTCGTTATTTGTTCCATAAGTAATATCTCGGCGGTAAGCCTCTTTCCGCTCCTGATCTCCCATCTCATGTTGAATAACCCCAACCTTTAAACCTAAAAATTTATAAATAGGTCCCATCCATTCCGCATCTCTCTTGGCCAAGTAGTCATTGACCGTGACGATATGGACTCCTTTTCCTTCCAGGGCATTCAAATAAGCTGGTAATGTAGCCACCAAAGTCTTTCCCTCACCTGTTTTCATCTCAGCAATTTTTCCCTGGTGAAGCACGATCCCCCCCATAAGCTGAACATCAAAATGACGCATATTCAGAGTTCGCCGGGCTACTTCTCTAACCACAGCAAAAGCTTCGGCGAGCAACTCATCTAATGATGCCCCTTGAGCAAGTTTTTCTTTAAATTCAGATGTTTTTGCTTGAAGTTGGGCATCGCTGAGTTGGCGAACGCGAGGCTCTAACTCATTAATGGCCGCCACATAGGGTTGGAGTTTTTTTAACTCCCGCTCATTCTTAGTGCCAAATATTTTTTGGAGAAGCCACTTATACATTTGATATATTTTTGCTTAAAGCCTATTAGATGTCAACTTACCGAATCAATTCACAAGCATTTCAACGCTGATAAGGTTTTAAGGACAACAAGTGTCCGGTCGAAAGAGGGACCTCTGCAGGGCTACTTCATTTTTCTTTTTAATTTTTGGCTTTGTCCCCAAGTGACGGAAATGCGAAAACTGGGCGAAAACTGGGAAGAAAACTGGGGACACATTACATATTTACCCTTTTTTTTAAACTAACTAAATGGGCAATACAATAAATAATTGCTTTTGTCCCCAAGTGACGGGAATGAGTTACTACGTTAAGGCGAAGGAAAATATTTCCGCTTCGGTCGAGATTTTTAACGCCATTCCTTCACCGCCCTTCCTGGCGCCGGCGAAACTGCGGCCGATCAATTCGAACCCTTGGACTTTATTCACTGCTAAGATGAGTTTCAAAACTCTAAACGAGCCGTGCACAATAGGCGCTCGGCGCCCGAGGCGGTCGGGTTCCCTCCAAGGACGGTTCCGGAAGGCTAAATCTTCAATGTGGCTCCCACCTTCTCCTTGGCCTTTCGTTCGATTTTGTTTCCCCTCCCTTGGGGACAAAAGCTAATCTTTACTATTTTAATTTGTAAACTCTATATCCAGCAAAAAGATCAAAGTCAAATTAATGCCAACAAAAAGAAGAACATATTAATCATTTTTCTCCATTGACGATGGATATTGTCTGTGATATAAGCAACGGGTAGATTGCCTAAAGAAAAAAAGAAAGGAGATTGTCCATCTCCCAGAGAAAAAATTCTCTAAAAATAAAAATCTTTATTTTTAAAGGAGAAAAAACATGGCCAAAAAAGCCGGAATAATTTTATGCCTGAGTTTTTTAAGTTTCTTCTTTTTCCGCTGTGCTCCGGCGGAAAAGGAGAAAGCTTCGCCTCTCGCCACCAATAAATACGAAGATCTGGTTAGCCTCTATCAAGAATTCAGGGATTTCCTTAAGCCAAAATTTGAAAATGGAGTACCTGATTACTCGGCAACAGCCATGGCCCAGCAGTACCAGGATTTAAACAATTTCCAGCAGCGTTTGGCGGCCATCGATACCAGGGGCTGGCCCATTTCCCAAAAAGTAGATTATCTTCTGGTTTGGGCCGAGATGAACGGGCTTGATTTTTTCCACCGCATTTTACGGCCTTGGTCGCGTGATCCTTGCTTTTATCTTGTTTCCCAGGGAGGAAATGGTCCAACCATGGATAGTTTATTACGATTTCCTCGAAGATTGCCCATGTCCCCTGAGAGACTGGCTAATTTTAAGACTGCTCTGCAAGCAGTCCCGGCTGTTTTCAGCCAAGCGAAAAAAAATTTGACCGAAGTAGCTAGAGATTTTGCCACTATTGCCATCTGGGGAGCAAAAGAGGAAGCTCAATTATATGATGAGATTGCCTCCCGTGTGTCAGAACATCATCCCGAGCTTATCGAAGATATAAAGCGGGCCAAATCTGCTGTTGAGGATTACAGGAAATGGCTTGAGGAAAATAAAGATAAATGGACAGCGCCCGCCGGAGTGGGCAAAGAAAACTATAATTGGTTACTTAAAAATGTCTACCTTATGCCTCTAACTTGGGAAAAATGCAAAGATGCTGTCTTGCATGAAGACTATCGAGTGATTAGTTTTCTTAAATTAGAAGAAAACAGGAATAAGAACTTACCCCCACTTAAGTATGTCTCTTCCCCAGAGGAGTACCGGCAGAGTGTCTATAAATCTCTAGACTCGGTGATGAAATTTATCCGGGAACATAAAATTTTTACTCTTCAAGATTACTTAGAGGTAGAGAGTTACAAAAAAGCCAGAGAGGGCGAGTTTGAAGAGCCTTGGCCTGATGTTCCTAATTACATTCCTGATTACTTTTTTAATTTTTCCTTCCGCGAATCTCTCCCTGAGGAAACCCATGAATGTATCGGTCATTACTTTGATGAACTGAGAGTTGAACATGATAACCGGCCCATCAGGGGAAGGCCTCGTCTTTTTAATGTTGACGAGACCAGGTCCGAAGGCTTTGCTTTTGGCTTGGAGGAGCTGTTAATGCATGCTGGTTATCTCGATCATCGACCACGCCGGGCAAGAGAAATAGTTTACCTCCAGGCTGCTTTTCGAACCTGCCGGGCTTTAGCCGATTTAAAAATGCACAGCCATGAATATACCCTGGATGAGGCCGTAAAGTTTTGCATTGACTGTGCTCCTCGGGGAGATTTGCTCAAGGGCAGCCACCATCTTATGTATGAAATGGCCACCACCCTGCGTTTTGTCGGCTGGCACATGAGGATGGTCGTCGGTAAAGTGCGGTTCATGCAGCTTATAAGAGATGTAGCCAGGCAGCAGGGAGATAAATTTGTCCTTGGCCAATTTATGGATCAGCTTTTGGCCGAAGGAATGATTCCCTTTACCCTCAGTCGTTGGGAAATGACGGGTTATGATGACGAAATAAGGCTCCTTCTATCTGATCATCCTCAATTGCTGGAGAAAATATTGGAATAATAAGGCTTAAAGGATTTTTTAAAGACTATTTTCTTCTCGGAAGAACAAGCCGAAGAAACGGCTAATTCTAAAGCTTGGAAAGAAATAACTAGACATATTCCATTTTCCACCACGGTTGGGCAGGTGTTCATCTTCGTTATCATAATAATTTGACTTTGCCTTCCCTGTATGCTATCCGATATAAGTTATTATTTTTGAAGAGGAGGTGAATTCATGTATGGATGGACAGGAAATATCCTTCGTCTTAATCTCACTACTAAATCGATTAAAAAAGAGAAATATTCTGAGGAGTTCGCCCAAAAATGGGTCGGCGGCCGCGGCTTCGCCGTCAAAATACTTTGGGATGAACTTAAACCTGGTATTGATCCCCTTGGACCAGAAAATAAATTAATCGTTGCCCTAGGACCCATTGCTGGTATCCCGGCCCCCAATACCGGAAAAACAGTCGTGGCGGCCAAATCTCCCCTGACCGGAGGCTATGGTGATGGCAATCTTGGAACACGGGTGACTACTCAGCTTCGAAAAGCCGGTTATGATGTTCTTATTATCGAAGGCAAAGCCGAGCAACCAACATATGTAACTATTGAAGATGACCGAGTAGAATTCCACCCGGCCACTGAAATTTGGGGTAAAGGCACTTACGATACAATGGATTGGCTTTACGCCAAATATGGCCGCAGTGTTGGTCTTCTCACCATCGGCCAAGGCGGGGAAAATCTTGTTCGTTATGCCGTTATCAGAAGTATGGAAGGACGAGCTGGAGGGCGACCAGGAATGGGAGCCGTCATGGGCTCCAAGAACCTCAAGGCCATCGTGGTTAAAGGGACAAAAGATATTCCCGTGGCCGATGAAGAGGGCATTAAAAAAATTGGCACTGAAGACCTTAGGCAAGTCGGTAAAATTGATAAAGAAACCGGCTGGTCTATCCAAAGTACAACCGGAGTCCTGGCTTGGTGTAACGAAGTAGCCGCGTTGCCTGTCCGAAATATGCGCAAAACTTTTCATCCCGAGGCGTGGCGAATCGATGGAGAACGATTAAATGAAGCTCGAGTGGCGACTTATGGCTGCCCAAACTGCACTATGCGTTGCGGCATTACCATTCTTGACAAAGAAGGCCATGAAGCCGAGATGGATTACGAAAATATCGGAATGCTCGGGAGTAATCTGGAAATCTTTGAGTTAGCCCAAGTTGGCTCACTCAATTATCTATGTGATGAGTTTGGACTAGATACTATCTCAGCTGGAGGAACATTATCTTTTTACGCTGATGCCATCGATCAAGGAGTAGTAGAGGGAGATTTTAAATTTGGTGATGCTGAAAAAGCCAAAGAGCTTCTCCGCCTGGCAGCCCACCGAGAGGGAGTAGGACAGATTCTAGCCGAAGGCAGTCTCCGCATGGCCCGCCAATTCGGTCAGAATTCCGAAGATTACGCCATGCAGGTTAAAGGGCTGGAAATTTCCGCCTATAACTGCAAATTTATTCCCGGAATGGCTTTAGCCTTCGGCACCAGCGCTATTGGGGCCCACCATAAAGAATCGTGGGTTATCACCTTCGAAATAAAAGAAACTCCTCGTGATTCCTATGGCCGAGAAAAAGCCCAAAAAGTTATTGATTTGCAGCGAATCCGCGGGGGCTTGTTCGAATTTATTGTTGCCTGTCGCTTCCCGTGGATAGAATTAGGGTGGGAGTTAGAGCACTACCCGGTTTACTTCAATAAAATTACTGGTTTGAATTGGAAACTCGATGACTTTTGGCAGGTAAGCGATCGGATTTATGCTCTTATTCGAGCTCATTTTGTCCGTGAATTCCCTGATTGGGATCGAACCCGTGACTATCCTCCTCGCATCTGGTTCGACCCCGCCAATGCCGATAAAGAAGGGCCAATTGCGGGTAAAATTCTCGACCTCAATAAATATGATGAACTGTTAAGCCATTACTACCAGATTAGAGGTTGGGATGAACGGGGAATTCCGACTCGCAGTACAGCGGAAAAATTAGGTCTTGCCCAAGAATTTTCCGAACTAGAAAAAACAGTTAAACTGAAAGACTAAAAACATATTTACTGTTCTATCTATTTTTCTTTGTCGGGAAAGATAAAGCCAAGAAAGATTCCTTCTTCCAGAGCGAGAAGAATTACTGTTTATCATCACCCTTATTTTCTTTATCAATTAAGATTTTTAAGTTAAAATAATAATTCAAGAAATTGTCCCGTGGCGAAAAAACAATAAGGGGCGGAGAATTCTTCTCGCTGCCAGAAGTAATAGCTAGTCGCAAATTCCAAGTTCTTGGTCAAGATGGAGAGTAAAATTAAGTCAATATTCCCCGGATAGCCAAACACTTAAAAAAGAACAAGGATAGCTAGAATGAAAATCAAAATAAAGCTTTTTAGTTATCTAATTCACCAAGCTGGTTTCAGCGAAAAAGAACTCGAAATTGGCCATCCCTTGCCTATTAAAGAAATTCTAACGATGATTAACGTCCAACCTACCCTCGCCAAAATTATCCTGCGTAATGGACACCCGGCCAAGCCAGAAGATTTAGTTGAGGATGGCGATCGATTATCGATTTCTCCTATTTTTTCAGGGGGGTAATCCAAAAATGGATGTTCAACCTATCTACATTGGCGGCCAATGGCGTCAATCTAATTATCTTGATGTGTTTCAGGCAACCAATCCCCGAACTGGGGCCAAACTTCCTGATTATTTCCCCATTTCCGGCTGGGAAGATTTAAGAGAAGCTTTAGAAAAGGCGCTTCAAGTGGTGCCTGAGTTAGCTTCATCAGGGCCAGAAAAAATAGCTGGTTTTTTAGAAAAATTCGCTCAGCTCATTGAGGAAAAGAAAGACATCATCTCCCAGATCGCTTCGCTCGAGACAGGTCTTCCTCAAAAGCCACGCTTCTCAGATGTTGAACTTCCTCGAACCACTGACCAACTCCGCCAAGCAGCCGCCGTTGTTCGGGAAAAGTCATGGTGCCAAGCTACCATCGACACCAAGAAAAATATCCGAAGTAAGTATGGCCCTCTTGGTGGGGCTGTGCTTGTCATTGGCCCTAATAATTTCCCCTTAGCTTTTAATGCCATGGCGGGAGGAGATATGGCCGCCGCGCTAGCGGCTGGTAATCCCATCTTAGCCAAGGCCCATCCCCTTCACCCTAAAACAACCCAGCTTTTGGCCCAAGCTGCTGCCCAAGCCCTTGAAGAAAGCCAGCTTCCTCCCGGCTCGATCCAGCTTATTTACCATTTCCGCCCCGAAGATGGCTTAAAAGCCATCGCTCATCCGGCGATAGCCGCCGTAGGTTTTACCGGCAGCCGGTCAACGGGTCTAGCCATCAAAGAAGCCGCGGAAAAAGCTGGCAAGCTAGCTTACCTAGAGATGTCATCAATTAATCCTGTGTTCCTCCTTCCCGGAGCAATTCAAGAGAGAGGAGAGGCCATAGCTCAGGAGTTTTTTTCTTCCTGTCTCCTCGGAAATGGCCAATTTTGTACTAACCCTGGTTTTGTTATTCTCCTCGAAGGAAAAGAGACCCAGGAATTTATTAATCGCTGCGTTAAATTATTCCAAGCCAGCGACCCTGGGTATCTCCTCAGTGAACAAATTAAGATTAACTTGGCAAAAGGCATTAAGGATTGTCTCACCTCTGGGGCTCAGCTTCTCTGTGGAGGCTATCCCCTTGAAGGACCAGGCTTTCGCTTTGCCCCCACGTTGCTGCTGGTTCAAGGAGAAATCTACTTGCCAAAGCCACAGGTCTTTCAAAGAGAAATGTTCGGACCTGTTTCCCTTCTAGTTTTAGGCCAAGATGAAGAACAGGTCGCCAAGATTGCCATTTCATTAGAGGGAAATTTAACCGCTTCATTTTACACCCACAGCCAGGGAAAAGATGAGGCTCTCTATCAACAACTGGAGCCTATAATTCGTCTTAAGGTTGGCCGCCTTCTCAATGATAAAATGCCCACCGGCGTGGCCGTCACCCCGGCCATGATGCATGGCGGCCCTTACCCGGCTACGGGCCACCCTGGTTTTAGTTCTGTGGGTTTTCCGGCTTCAATTCTCAGGTTTGCCGCTCGCCATGGGTATGATCAAGTCCCCCAACATCGTCTTCCTCCTGAGCTCCAGGATAAAAACCCGACCGGCCACATGTGGCGATATATCGATGGCCAGTGGACACAGGCTTCAATCACCAAAGATTAAAGCCAGTTTTTCTCCCCAGCTAGAGTAAACATCTCCAAGACAGTGGTAGGCTGGGTAATAGAGTTTAGCTTAAATTATAAGTACTGGCTGGGCAAAAAGAAATAAAGATCAACAACTTCTTCCTTTCTCATTTTTTTCTGGTCCTGGGAAAAATGGTGGCCGGTACTATATTAGCTTGTTGTCTTGAAAATACCCCAGGCCAAAACTGGGTGCCAGTCATCATTTTTCTATCACGGTTTTTGGAGACTCTTGCCCCGCCAGACCATAATTAAATAATGACCTGACTAAAAGAAAAATTGTCTCTCCTTTTTGACCGAAGATCAATTATTCAAAAAGCTGTTTTATTATTTATTACTTATACAAACACAAATAAGAGCTATCTTCTTTGACTCTTATCTTGAATGAAGATTGAGCGGGAACACTAAAGGTTTGCTGGGGACCATAAATCTTCCATTTCTCTTCGCCAGGTAAAAGAACTTCCACTTGGCCAGTGATAATGGTCATAATTTCTTTGTTTTTGGTACCAAATTCATATTCGCCTTGGGCCATCACACCAATAGTCGCCGGACCTTCTTTGGTGGTAAAAGAAATCGATTTTACTTGTCCCTCAAAATACTCATTAACCGAGAACATTATTTTCTCCATTCTTTATTTTTATTGGGATGAATTAAGATAATCCTAGATCTTTGTCGATCGATTGCATGGCTTGCAAACAAATACTAATAAATTCATCTAATTCCAACCCCAAATTTTTACTTTGTTCAATATCTTCTCGCTTAGCCCCGCGAGCGAAACTTTTTTCCTTGTATCTTCTCTTGACAAACCCCAGATCGACTTCTTTTAGTTTTTTACTGGGGTGCATCAAGGTGGCAGCAATAATCAGCCCGGTTAAAGGGTCGACAGCAAAAATGGCCCACTCCATCTTCGTTTGGCAAGGGACACATCCAGCATGAGCCTGAATGGCTCGTAATATTTCCTCGGAAAGCCCATATTCTTTTAGAATCTTGACGGTCTCTCGAGTGTGGCGGCTAGGATCTTTCTCGGTTATCTCATAATCTAAATCATGAAGTAATCCGGCCAATCCCCAAGTCTCCTCATCTCCTCCCAAGCGATGAGCCAAAGCCTTCATACAAGCTTCCACCGCCAGGCAATGTTTAACTAAGTTTTTATTCTTCAAGTATTTTTTTAGTAAAGTTAGGGCCTCTTCTCGAGTCATCTTAACCTCCTTGTTGAAAATTAAAGTTCCTCTCGATTGTTACTTTCGAGCGCCAATCAGTTTTTTATTCATAGTCCTTTCAGCTCAGGACGTATGGCCAACAAAAGTTATTTCTACCATAGAAATAATGAACCTTCAACCATCTGCTAAAAGATCTTTCTCAAGAGATTGACTATGACTTACTTATCAACTCCTCCCTTTGCTTATTTTCTCCTTTTTTTCCTCGGCCTTTTTTTCCTTAATTACATATTCTAACTGGGCTTCGGCTTTTTCTTGCTTATCTTTGACCACAACCCTAATTACATATTTTCCTGTCTGTTCGGGATACCAAGTCCAAGAATTAACCGAAGAAAAGGGCTGAACAATTTCCTCAGTGACTATGGTTGGTTTTTTCTCCTCTTTCCTCTTCTCTTTTTTCTCTTCTCCTTTCTTTTTTTCTTTTTCCCCTTCTTTTTGCCAAGCCCGATAAAATTCATACTCCGGCTGATAAAATCCCACTGCTTCGGCAATTATTTTGATTTCCTCTCCCAGGGTTTGAGGAGAAGGTGGCTCAGCTCGAAGAGTAACTTTCACCTCTTTCTCCAGCTCGACCAGGAAACTCTCGTCTTTTTGCTCATCCTCAGCCAAAAGATAAAGGTCAGGTTCAACCCAAACAAGGTTGGATTTTAAAGTATACCCCAAATCCATGGTGCCCTTTAGTTGGCCGGAAGGGAGCAGGTAAGAAACCACGGACGAAGACTGAGAACTGATCAAGACCTGATCCTCGGCTAAAGCTGGAGAAAAATCAGTGCGCCCGGGGAGGGGCCGCCACCATTTTATCTCTCCTGACTTGCTCTGCAGACAAAAAACTACGCCGCTCCAAAGAGGAACAATAATTTTTTTCTCCCAGTTAATGGGCTCACCGAAAACTTCCCCTCCTAGATTAACTTGCCAGAGTATTTTTTGGCGGCGTAAATCAAGGGCACAATAATGATTATCGGCGGTTGAAAAATAACAACGATCCTGAAGCAGGAAGAAGCTTGAAGAAATTTTCTTTTTTAAAGGAAAGGTAAAATAAAGTTTACCGGCCTGATTGAGAATATAAAGAGTGCCCTTTTCATCACCCACAACCACATAAGGGGCCGCTGTGGCTGGTCCCGCCTGGATGTCCTCAGGGAAAGAGTAACTCCACAAAATTTGCCCCTCATCTCCATTAAGAGCTATTACTTGACGACGCCCGACTAATGCATATAGATGGCCTGAGGAAACCACCACCGGTTGCCTCAGTTCTCCGCCCATGTCCCGCTGCCATATTTTCTCCCCAGTCAAATTAAAACACCTAATCTGTCCTTGGCCATCTCCCCAATAAAGCTTATCTTCTTCGTGGGCAAGAAGACTAACGGGCGAAGGTGGAAAAGAAAAATGCCAGCTCATCTTCTGCTGGGAAAGTTGATAAGCAAAAAGTTCTCCTTCTTGGGTCGTCCAGAAAAGATAATCACCCTGCTTGATGAGTTTTTTTTGTGGTGTCCCTGGGAAGCCAATTTCAGCTTTTATTTTTAAAGGAAAAATAGGCCCGCGGGGATAAAGAAAAGGTTGCTTTCGCCAGAAACAACCCCAGCTGATTAACATTAAACCTAAAATTAAAATGGTCCAAGCTGCCGGGCCTCTTAAGTTTGAATAACCTTTAACTTTCATTTCAGTTAATTGGGGATATATTATCATTTTTACATCCTAGGCCTCAATCTTTACAGGCATAAATATTATTGCTATTATTCAAATAATTAGATGATTAATTACATCTTACTTTACAAAATTAGAAAAAGAGTCAAGAAAATTCTTAAAGAAAAAATTGCTGACCAAGAAATTGCTACCACTCCTCGCTCTTGTTTGGGATGCTTGGCTGACGAGATTAGTTGGGAAATTTACTACCTGCTAAAAGAAAAGCAAAATAAAGATAAATGATGGTCAAGGAGAAAAAGCCTTCCTCCTATATTCCTCTTGCCGAGAGAATGCGCCCGCAAGCTCTTGACCATTTCTATGGTCAAGAGCATCTCATTGGTCCGGGAAGAATCCTTACCCAGCTCATCCAAACTGGCCACCTGGTTTCCATCATATTTTGGGGACCACCAGGATCAGGGAAGACCACTCTCGGAACTATTCTCGCCCATCATTTTAACTTGCCTTGTGTTTTTTTTAGTGCGGTTCTCTCCGGAATTAAGGAAATCAAAGAGGTCATGGCTCAAGCTGAAAACCACCGCCGGCTTTATGGCCAGCCGAGCATTATATTTATTGATGAAATCCATCGTTTCAACAAAGCCCAACAAGGTGCTTTCCTGCCCTATGTTGAAAAAGGAGACATCATCCTTTTTGGCTCCACCACGGAAAATCCATCCTTCGAAGTTATCGCTCCCCTGTTATCTAGAACAAAGATTCTCCAGCTCAAACCTTTAAGCGATGAAGTCCTTCGGCGTATTGTTCGGGAAGCCCTGGAGGATAAAGAAAAAGGCTTGGGCCTGGAAGAGATCAAGATTCAAGACAAAGCTCTTCAAACTCTCATTGATTATGCCAACGGCGATGCTCGTCGAGCTTTAAACACACTCGAGATCGCCTCCCAAATAACTAAAGATAAAACAATCAAACCAGAAGACATTCGGGAAGCCCTTCAGCAACGAGTGCTCCTTTATGATAAGAAAGGCGAAGAACATTTTAACTTGATCTCTGCCCTCCATAAGAGTATCCGCAACTCTGATGTGGACGCCTCTCTGTATTGGTTGGCCCGGATGCTCCACGCCGGGGAAGACCGAATCTATATAGCCCGGCGGCTAGTGCGAATGGCCCTGGAAGACATCGGCTTGGCTGATCCTCAGGCTTTAACCCTTGCTCTTCAAGCCAAAGAAGCTTACGATTTTCTGGGCTCTCCAGAAGGAGAACTGGCCCTGGTTATCGCCGTCATTTACCTTGCTTCGGCCCCCAAAAGTAACCAGGCTTATAAAGCCTACCACCTAGTTATGGATGAAGTCGAGAAAGCCCCATTTGAACCAGTTCCTCTTCACCTCCGTAA
>DQWD01000285.1 GCA_011042725.1 Candidatus Aminicenantota bacterium
ACTCCTTGCCCACCTCCCCTTGAGACGGAAAAAATAGCTTAGCTATCTAGATTAATAAATATCCTCCTTTTAATAATCAAACCCTTGACTACACTCTAATTTAAATCCTGTTACACAATGTTGTTTTGCATTAATAAATTAGAAAAGCGTCAATTTTCCATTTTCCTCCATTTCTACAACTCTTTGATTTTCAAGGGGTTGCAAACTCTCGAAATAGGGGAAAGATATCAACTGCCCAGAAATTTGAAAAGTTGAAGGAGGCTTGCTGCAAGTTCACTAAATCAGGGAAATCCTAATTTCCGAGTTCTTGAGGATTAAAAAGGGCCGTGATTAAACGTTAAACTTGTGGCCTCCCTATCATTTAAAAAAAGTTAAAAATTTCTGTTGACACTCCTTTTGGGAATAAATAGAATTTTCTGTAACTATGCGGAACAATTGATGTTTCCGATAGTTACAGTAGTGTTTATTGATGCGGGAAGTTAAACACTTATAATGCCTATTAACCCGATTATTCTGTCTAATAAGATCTTTATTAAGGCATAATTTTTTGTTGACTAAACAGAATTACTGGTTAGTAATCGTCACTTCACATCTACTTATATACCTTCCTTTTTTAAATTCCTTATATAAGGAGGACTAATGGAAATCCAGAGAAAAATAAAATTTGAGGAGGAGCTGGCCCGCGACTTTCTGGACGAAATTAAATTAATGTCTCATTGCGAGGAAATAGACCGGTGTATTCAATGTGGCACCTGCAGCAGCTCTTGTCCGATGGCCGTTTACATGGATCATCCTCCCCGCAAAATAATCGCCTTTATCAAGAATGGATTTAAGGAAGAAGCTCTAAAAAGCTTTACCATCTGGCTTTGTTCTTCATGCTACACTTGCCAAGTTCGTTGTCCAGCCAAGATCAAAATCACCGATGTTATGTATGCCCTCAAAAGAAAAGCCATCCAAGAAAAAGTATATCCCCATCAATTTGCTATCCCCGTCCTAGCTCAGGAAATGCAGCGGATGATTGCCAAAAATGGTCGAAGCTCTGAGCTTTGGTTAATTCTTAATCTGTACCTAAAATCGAGAAATCCTTGGGGATTGTTGAAAATGGCTCCCACCGGCTTGGCTCTCCTCAAAACCGGCCGGATGAGTTTAAAAAGAGAGAAAATTAAAAACACTAAACAACTCCACCAAATCCTGAAGCCACCCAAGGAGGAGGGGCAATGAAAGAATATGCTTACTATCCTGGTTGTTCTCTCAAGGGTAATGCTAAACACTATGAAGAATCAATTCTGCCGGTGTTTAAAGAATTAGGACTTGCTCTTGAGGAAATGGATGACTGGAATTGTTGCGGGGCAACGGCTTACTTTTCTGTCAATGACCATATGGCAGCAGCCATTTGCGGTCGCAATCTATCAATCGCCGAAAAGCAAGGTAAGAATATTTTTGCGCCTTGTGCCGGTTGTTACTTGACTCTTAAAAAATCAAATCAATTTCTGGGCAATGGTTCTGAAGAAGCCCAAAAAATCCTCGCTTCTCTTGAAAAAGCTAATTGCTCTTATCATGGCCAAGTAGAAGTTAAACATCCCCTTGAAGTGCTTATTCAAGACGTTGGGCTCAAAACCATTCAATCAAAAGTCCAGAATCCCTTAACCGGACTAAAAGTTGCCTGTTATTACGGATGCCAATTAGTGAGGCCTTTCACAGAATTTGACGACCCTGATTATCCAGAAACTCTGGACAAAGTCATGGAAGCCATCGGAGCCTATCCTGTGGAATATTCGGCTAAAACGAAATGCTGTGGGGGCTCTTTGACTGGAACGATGCAAGAAGTTGGGGCCCAGCTAAACTTCGTACTTCTCAAAGAAGCTAAAAGAAAGGGAGCTGATGTGATCGTTACTATCTGCCCTCTTTGCCAATTTAACCTGGAAATAATTCAAGATAAAGTAGCCCGTTCCTTTCAAGAAAAGTTCGCCATCCCTATTTTATATTTCTCACAACTAATGGGCCTTGCTCTTGGGCTCAATAAGTATGACCTTGGTTTTAAACGCTCCATTATTCCTCTTGACCCGATGTGGGAAAAAATTCAGAGAGGAGGATAAGATGAACCAAAATGGCCAACCAAGAATAGGTGTGTTTGTTTGTCATTGCGGGACAAACATTGCCGGTAAGGTTAATGTTTATGAAGTGGTTGATTTTGCCTCGCAACTAGACAATGTCATCGTGGCCAAAGAATACAAGTTCATGTGTTCAGACCCGGGACAAGAATTGATTAAACAAAGCATTCATGAACATAAATTAAACCGGGTTGTCGTTGCTTCTTGTTCCCCTTTAATGCACGAACCGACCTTCCGGGCCGTTACGAAGGAAGCCGGACTCAATCCTTTTTATTTTCAAATGTCAAACATCCGGGAACACGTTTCCTGGGTAACTGAAGATCCCGAAAAAGCTACCAAAAAAGCCAAAGCCCTTATTTCGGCCGCGGTGCGACGAGTGGCTTTTCATGATCCCTTAACCAAAAAAGAAGTGCCGGTCCGACCTGAAGTACTAATTGTCGGGGGGGGTATAGCCGGGATTCATGCTGCTTTAACCTATGCCAATTCAGGCAAAAAAGTCTACTTGGTGGAAAGAGAGCCGTCCATCGGAGGTCATATGGCGCAGCTGGATAAAACCTTTCCCACTCTCGATTGCTCGGCCTGTATCCTAACTCCTAAAATGACTGAAGTGGGTAAGCATCCCAACATTGAACTCCTAACCTGGAGTGAAGTGGAAGAAGTATCGGGATATGTCGGCAACTTCAAAGTGAAAATTAAGAAAAAACCTCGATACGTTGACCTCGATAAATGTAACGGCTGCGGGGCTTGTTGGGAAAATTGTCCCACCACCATAACTCCTTCGGAAAGGATAATCCGCAAAGGCAAAACAATCATTAAAACCGTGACCAAGAATCATTAATCATGACGCTTAAAGAAATAAAAGAGCTCCTCCAAGCGGAAGTTATCTGTGGCGACCACCACTTGGGCACCGAGATAATCTTGGCCGGAGGTTCAGATTTAATGAGCGATGTCCTGGCCTTTGGAAAGCCAGGCTTGCTTCTGCTCACCGGACTCACCAACCTTCAATCTGTCCGAACAGCTGACATCATTGAAGCTAAAGCTATTATTTATGTCCGAGGAAAAAAGCCCGACGACCAGACGATAAAATTAGCGGCCGAAAAAAATATCCCGCTTTTGTCAACGCCATTGATGATGTATGAAGCCTGTGGCCTCCTCTACCAAGCTGGAATCCCAGGAGTGAGCCCTGCCAATAACTCAAATAAAGCTAATGACTAGGGATGATGAATTTAGGCAAACCTTTAAGATTAAAGGTAGAGATTTTAGTCATGCTGGCGGCGTCTCCACGGAAATCAAAGAAATCCTCCAAGAAATCGGCATCCCGACTCAGCTCATTCGGCGCGTGGCCATTGCTTCTTACGAGGCGGAAATGAACGTGGTTATGTATGCTCAACAAGGGAAACTAATCTTGTCTATCAATCCAGAAACTATCCAGATTGAAGTGGAAGACAAAGGGCAAGGAATTAAAGATATCGAATTGGCAATGCAAGAAGGGTACTCCACGGCTACCGAGGAAATGAGAGAAATGGGCTTTGGGGCTGGCATGGGATTACCTAATATTAAGAAAAACTCTCACGTCTTTCTTATCACTTCCACGCCCGGAGTGGGGACATATTTAAAAATGATTTTTTATCTCGATCATGAGAAAGCATCATGACTGACTATTTTCACACTATCCGCATCGACCCCGCCAAATGCCAGGGGCGGATGAGTTGCCTGCGCGTTTGTCCAACGCAAGCCATCCGCGTTCGAGGGGGAAAAGCTCGCATGCTTGAAGATCGGTGTATAGATTGCGGAGAATGCATAACTGCCTGTAAATCAGGAGCTATTTTGCCGCTCACCGATCCCGTGGGAGAATTAACGAAATTCCGCTACACCATCGCTATCCCTACTCCCGCTCTTTATGCCCAATTTGGTCAAGATATTCTCCCCGGCAAAATTTTGAGTGGTTTGCGCCGTCTCGGCTTTGATGATGCCTTTGACTTAGCTCACACTTGTGGGGAAGTTAGTTTTGTCATCCAAGAATATTTGAAGGAAAACAAGGGTCCCCGTCCCATTATTTCCAATGTCTGCCCCACCATTGTCCGCCTGATCCAAGTCAAATACCCTTCTTTAGTGGAACATGTCACTCCCATTGATATTCCCCGCGAAATAGCCGGCCGCGAGATCAAGAAGAAAAAGGCCAAACAACTAGGGCTCAAAGAAAAGGAAATCGGAGCTTTTTACATTACTCCTTGCCCCGTTAAAATGCTTTCCATTAAACAGCCCGCGGAAAAAGGCAAATCTCATCTCGATGGAGCCATTTCCATTTCTGATATTTATGGCCCTCTTCTTTCCGCCATGGAGACCTTGGACAAAACCGAAGAAAACAATTCGCTGGAAAACATCTGTCTTCTAGGGCTCGGTTGGGCCATTGCTGGTGGAATTCGCCGCACTTTAAAGCTCAAAAACTCCCTGGCCGTTTCGGGAATAACAGAAATCATCAAGGTTTTTGAAGACATTGAAAGAGGAAAACTTAAACATATTGATTTCATCGAAGCTTACTCCTGCCCTCAAGGTTGTGTTGGGGGCTCACTCACCGTGGAAAATCTTTATATTTCTTACAATAAAATTCTTCAACTGTTGGAAACGTTAGAACTAGAAAAAGTCAAAGCTTGCCCTGATATTGTCGAGATCCGGAAACGATATCGATCCGGCTACTACTTCATTGAAGGAAAGCTTAAACCTCGACCTCTCAAACCTCTTTATGAGGATCTCTCGACCGCCATTCAGAAAAAAAAGGAAAAAGAGAAAATATATAACCTTCTCCCGCAAATCGACTGCGGAGTGTGTGGTTCACCTACTTGTCAAGCCTTCGCTGAAGATGTCGTCCGAGGGGAAGCAAACTTAACTGACTGTTTCGCCCTGGTGCCCGAAAAATTTAAAGAACTCTCCCAAGAATTAATCAAGCTTTTAAACAAGACTGCTCAATCTTTTTCTAAATCCCCGCTTGGTAGCAAATCTTCATCATCAAGAAAAAAGGGGGGGCAATGACCTTAAAAAAAATAGTTCGCCATTTGTCCTTAACAATGGTCAGCGGCGCTAGTCTTTTAACTAAAGAAGTTAAAACCGGTTATGCCAGTGACCTCCTCAGTGATGTTATTGCTCATGCCCAGCCCGACAGTTTATGGGTGACGCTTCAGACTCACGTAAATATTATCGCCGTCGCCAAATTGAAGGATTTGGCGGGCATCGTCATCGTCAACGGCCGACAGCCCGATGAAGAGACAAAACAAAAAGCCCAAGCCGAAAAGATTCCCCTTTTCCTCTCCAAGGAAACTGCTTTTCAAGTTTCGGGAAAACTTTACCAACTCCTTAACGAGGGAAAATGAGGATGTTAAGACCCTTTAAGGCTGATCTCCATATCCATACTTGTCTTTCACCCTGCGGCGAACTTTCCATGTCGCCCCGAAATATTATCAATCAGGCAGTGGCCAAAAATATTGATATCCTCGGCATCTGCGACCATAACACTGCCGAAAATGTCCCCGCTCTTCAGGAAGCAGCTAAAACCTATCCAGTGACCATCTTCCCGGGGATAGAAATCACCACCCAGGAAGAAATCCACATTCTGGGCCTTTTTGACCACCTCGATTCGGTTCTCAACCTGCAAGAAGAAGTCTACGCTCATCTCCCCGGCGAAAACGATGAAGAAGCCTTTGGCTTCCAGGTGGTGGTTAATGCTCAGGGAGAAGTACTTAGGTTTAATCCCCGTCTTCTCATCGGAGCCTGTCAGCTTTCTCTCAACCAAATAGTAGACTTAATTCACTCTTACAAAGGGTTAGCTATTGCTTCGCATATCGATCGGGCCTCTTTCAGCCTAATCAGCCAATTAGGTTTTATTCCCTCTGATGTGGTGCTCGATGCTTTGGAGATTTCGCCATCTATTAATTATCAGCAGGCCCAGCATCGTTTTGCCCCCCATCTTCCTCTGGTCTCTTTCTCTGATGCTCACCGTCCAGAGGAAATCGGACAACGCTTTACTAAGTTTTTAATCGAGAAAGCTTCCTTGGCGGAGCTTCGTTGGGCTTTAGAAGAAAATTTTGGTCGGAGGATTCTGCATTAACATGGAAGATTTATCGCTCCACCTCCTGGATGTGGCTGAAAATTCACTAGCAGCCCAAGCTACTCGGGTAATCATCACCCTCGAGATCAATACCGCCAATAAGACTCTGCGTTTGATTATCGAAGACAACGGTCAGGGGATGGATAAGCAAACCTTAAAGAAAGCAGTGGATCCTTTCTTTACTACCAAGAAAACAAGAAGAATTGGCCTCGGCCTTTCTCTTCTAGCTCAAGCCGCCCACGCCACGGGCGGTCAATTCTCGATCGAATCTAAGCCTGGTCAAGGAACGAAGGTTAGCACATTATTTTATACCGATCATTGGGACTTCAAGCCTCTCGGCGATATCCCGCAAACTCTCTTAACCCTTGTTCTCGGCCATCCTGAGGTAGAACTGATCTTCATTTATCGCCGAGATGATAAAGAAACCATCTTTTCCACCAAAGAAGTCAAGGCCAAGCTTAACGGTTTGCCTCTTAACTCGCCAGCGGCAATTCCGTTAATCATGAATCATATAAATAAAGCTATGAATTTATAAGGAGGAAAGCATGGAGGCAAAAGTTTCCGAAATACTCCAACGTTATGAGCCTGAACAAAGCTCAATCATCGCCATTTTACAAGATATCCAAGAAGCCTATGGCTATCTTCCCCGAGAAATCCTCGCCCAAGTTGCCGAAGAACTAAATATCCCACTGAGTCGGGTGCTTAGTTTAGCTACCTTTTTCCGCGCTTTCAGTTTAAAACCAAAAGGCAAACATCCTATCCATGTCTGTATGGGAACAGCTTGTCATGTGCGAGGCGCTCAACTAGTTCTAGAAAAATTTGAACGCGAATTGGGAATCAAAACTGGCGAGACAAGTGAAGATTTAAGTTTTTCTCTCGATGCCGTCCGTTGTGTGGGTTGTTGTGGGTTAGCCCCTGTAGTCATGGCCGGAGAAGAAGTTCACGGCAAAGTTTCCCAAATGAAAGTCCCGGGTATTATTAAAAAATATAAAAAATAAAGGGGTGCCAAAATGCCAAAACTGACTATAGAAGAATTAGAAAAATTAAGGGAGAGGGCAAAGAAACAAACTTTCCTCCGGGAAACAACTGATTACCGGGCTAAAATAACGGTTCATATGGGAACCTGTGGGATTGCAGCCGGAGCGCGCGAGATCATGAACGCCTTCCTTAAAGAAGTCCAAGAAAAAGATGTTACCGATGTCCTCTTAACTAACTCTGGATGCGCTGGTTTATGTAGTCGAGAGCCGATGGTCACCGTGGAAATTAAGGGTCAGGCCCCAGTTAAATATGTTGATCTCACTCCCGAAAAGGTAAAAGTTATCTTCGAAAAGCATGTCCTAGGAGGAGAAATTGTTCAGGATTATGCCCTCGGCATTGGCAGCGAAAAGACAGATTATTAAAGGAGAGCCGCTATGGAAGACAAACTAACATCTACCCGACATCGTCTTCATCTTATGGTTTGTGCCGGCACAGCCTGTGTTTCTAACCGTTCTTTTGAAATCAAAGAGGCCTTGGAGAGGGAAATCAAAAAACAGGGCTTAGCCGAGGAAGTTTTAGTCGTCACGACGGGCTGTAATGGGTTTTGCGAAAGAGGGCCCCTGCTGGTTGTCCAGCCAGGTAATATCTTTTACCAACAACTAACTCTCAAAGATATCCCCCACCTTGTGGAAGAACATTTTCTCAAAGGCCGTCCGGTGGAAAAACTAATGTATAAACCTCCTGAGGGAAAAAAGCCAATTCCTGTGCTCAATGAGATTGACTTTTTCAAGAAACAAGTCCTCATTGCTCTCCGCAACCGAGGATTGATTGACCCGGAAAAAATTGAAGATTACATTGCTCGTGATGGTTATCAAGCCTTGGTTAAAGCTCTAACGCAGATGACTCCTGAAGAAATAATTGAAGAAATAAAGAAATCAGGGCTTAGGGGCCGGGGAGGAGCTGGTTTCCCCACCGGCCTCAAATGGGAATTCGTTCGTTTGGCCAGCACTTCCAACGGAGGGCTAAAATTTGTGGTCTGTAACGGGGACGAAGGAGACCCCGGAGCCTTTATGGACCGCAGCATCCTTGAGGCCGATCCTCACTCCGTGATTGAAGGAATGGTGATCGGAGCTAAAGCTATCGGAGCCCAACAAGGTTATGTCTACATCCGCAATGAATATCCATTGGCATTAAAAAGACTAACTCTTGCCCTTCAGGAAGCTCGTGAATACGGACTCCTGGGAGAAAATATCCTCGGCACCGGGTTTAACTTCGACATCAAAGTTGCCCGCGGAGCTGGCGCTTTTGTTTGTGGTGAGGAGACAGCTCTTCTTGCCTCGATTGAAGGCCGCCTCGGCGAACCTCGACCACGTCCGCCATATCCGGCTCAACGCGGTCTCTATGGTCATCCCACCTGTATTAACAACGTCGAAACCTGGGCTAATGTTCCCGTAATCGTCAGCCGAGGAGCTGATTGGTTTTCCAAAATCGGAACTAAAACCAGTAAAGGAACCAAAGTTTTTTCTCTAGTGGGAAAAATAAATAATACAGGACTAGTGGAAGTACCAATGGGCATTACGCTCCGGGAAATCATTTTCGAGATCGGTGGTGGTATTCCGGGGGGCAAAGAATTTAAAGCGGTCCAAACCGGGGGGCCTTCTGGAGGATGTATCCCCAAGGAAAAACTCGATCTACCCATTGACTATGAAAGTCTGACCGAAGCCGGCTCGATGATGGGATCCGGGGGGATGGTGGTCATGGATGAGGACACCTGTATGGTTGATGTAGCCAAATATTTCTTGTCCTTCACTCAGGACGAATCCTGCGGCAAATGTACTCCCTGCCGGGAAGGAACTAAGGCTATGCTGGACATTCTCGACCGGATTACGAAAGGCGAAGGAACGGAGGAAGACCTCCAGCTGCTGGAAGATCTAGCTGTCTCCATCAAAGAAACAGCTTTATGTGGCTTGGGTAAAACAGCTCCCAATCCGGTTTTAACCACCTTGCGCTATTTCCGGGATGAGTATTTAACACACATTCGGGACAAGAAGTGCCCAGCCCATGTCTGTCGAGATCTAAACGTTTACACTATTGATGAAAAGACCTGCCTGGAAGTTGGTCATGGTTGCGACGTTTGCCGCCGCAACTGTGTTTCTGAAGCGATTATCGGCGAGAAAAATCAACCTCACCGAATTGTCCAGGAAAAATGCATTAAATGCGGCGTTTGTTATGATGTTTGTAAATTTGGCGCCGTAAAAGTTGAGTAAGGAGGGGAGAAAATGATTCAAATTACAATAGACGGCAAAAAATTAGAGGTCGAAGAAGGAACGACCATTCTTCAAGCGGCTGAAAAAGCTGAAATCCACATTCCCACTCTTTGCTACCATCCCCTTCTCGAACCTTATGCTTCCTGCCGAGTTTGTGTCGTGGAAGTCAATCGGCAAGGTAAAAAAGAACTGGTCACCTCTTGTAATACGCAAGTTCAGCCGGGCATGGTCATCGAAACTCAGTCAGAGAGAGCCCTTCGAGCCCGCAAATTGAATGTCGAAATGCTTCTTGCGCGAGCGCCGGCCGCTAAGCCAGTGCAGAAAATTGCCCTAGAATTAGGCATTGAGAAACCTCGTTTTGAAATTAAAGATCCCGATAGAAAATGCATCTTGTGCGGTCTATGTGTCCGAACTTGCGAACAAGTAGTGGGGGCTAACGCCATTAGTTTCATTAACCGGGGGCAAGAAAGAGAAGTTTCGCCTCCCTTCGGGGAACCATCGGAAGCCTGCATCGGATGCACCGCCTGTGCCTACTTCTGTCCCACCGAAGCGATTACTTTTGAAGATATTCATGACCGGAAAGTCATTCACGATGAGCTTTACCTTGGTCCTTCAACGGCTATCCGAGTTCCTGTCCGCCAAGCGGTGCCCATGGTTCCGTTTATTGACGAGGATAATTGTATTCACTTCAAAACAGGCAATTGTCAATTGTGTGTGAAAGTTTGCGAAAAAGAAGCCATCAACCACGAGATGAAAGAAGAAGAAATTGAAATTGAAGTTGGCTCTATCATCCTGGCCTCTGGTTTTAAATCATTCGATGCCTACCGTATCCCGGCTTATGGCTATGGCCGCTTTCCTAACGTCATCACTGCTTTGGAGTTTGAAAGATTGGTTAATGCTTCCGGGCCCACCGGAGGCAAAATTCTTTTAGCCAACGGAGAAGAACCTAAGGCCGTCGGAATTATTCATTGTGTCGGCTCCCGAGATGAAAATTACAACGAATACTGTTCCCGAGTATGTTGTATGTATTCCCTTAAATTTGCCCATTTAATTAAAGAAAAAACAGAAGCCGATATTTATGATTTTTACATTGATATGCGCTGTTTCGGAAAGGGCTATGAAGAATTTTACCACCGCTTACTCCATGAGGGCACCAAATTTATCCGGGGCCGGGTCTCCGAAATTACCGATATTCCTCTTACCGAAGAAGAAGACGGCAAATTGATTATCCGGGTTGAAGACACTTTGATTGGAACTGTTCGCCGTATCCCCGTAGACATGGTTATCCTGGCTACTGGCCTTGAGCCAGGTCTTAGTCACAGCGAACTAGCTCATACTTTCAACATCTCCTGTAGCCAGGACACTTTCTTTCTGGAAAGACATCCCAAGCTAGCCCCGGTTTCCACCTTCTCCGACGGCATATTCTTGGCGGGAACCTGCCAAGCACCTAAAGATATCCCTGATACGGTGGCTCAAGCTGGGGCAGCCGCTTCCGAAGCCTTGGCCTTAGCCGATAAAGGCTCTTTTGAACTAGAACCCATCACCGCGGAAATAGATGAAAAGCTGTGTGCTGGCTGCCAAATTTGTGTTTCTCTTTGTCCCTTTAGTGCCATCACCTACAATAAAGAAAAACATATCTCTGAAGTTAACGAGGCTCTTTGTAAAGGTTGTGGCACTTGCGTTGCCGCTTGTCCATCGGGAGCCGCCCAACAGAAGCATTTTCGTGACATCCAAATCATGGCTGAAATCGAGGGAATATTTATTGATTAAAAAAAAGTAGATAATCATTATTAATTTGTTTATAATACATAGTTTCGCTTCGGCCCAAGCCGAAAAAAAATGGAAGGAGGCCAACTATGAGTCAGCAAGCCTTCGAACCCAAATTAGTTGGCTTCTTGTGTAATTGGTGTTCCTACACCGGAGCTGATTTAGCTGGAACAGCTCGGATGACTTATGCCCCTAATCTTAGAATCATCAGAGTCATGTGTAGTGGCCGAGTTGATCCTCAATTTGTGCTTAAGGCCTTTCAAGAAGGGGCTGACGGAGTCCTTATTTCTGGCTGCCATCCCGGTGATTGCCATTACCAAGAAGGCAACTACAAAGCTTTGCGAAGGCATCGCCTGCTATCGAAAATGCTGGAACAATTTGGCATTGAAAAAGAACGTTTTCGTCTGGAATGGGTATCGGCTGCTGAAGGAGCAAAATTCCAGAAAGTCTGCAATGAATTTACCGAACAAATCCGTCACTTAGGACCATTGTCCTGGAATGGAGGAAAAAAGAATGAGTGAGAAACCAAAAGTTGCTTTTTACTGGTGTGCATCCTGTGGAGGATGCGAAGAAGCCGTGATTGACCTGGCCGAAGATATTCTAAAAGTTGTCGAGGCGGTGGATATTGTCTTCTGGCCAGTGGCTCTTGACTTTAAAAAAAGTGACGTAGAAGCCATGGAGGACGGGTCAATCGCCGTCAGTTTTATCAATGGAGCAGTTCGTCTCTCTGAACAAGAAGAGATGGTTAAACTGCTGAGAAAGAAATCTCAATTAGTAGTGGCCTTTGGGACTTGTGCCCACTTGGGTGGGATCCCGGGATTAGCCAATTTCTGGGACAAAGAATCTATTTTTAATCGTGCCTATCATACTACTCCTTCCACTGATAATCCTGAGGGAGTCGTTCCCCAGGAAAAAAGTACCGTGGATGGGAAGGAGTTATACTTACCCAGCTTTTTTAATACCGTTTATGCTCTCAATCAAGTTATCGATGTTGATTACTACCTTCCAGGATGTGCTCCTCCCCGCGACCTAATTATGAACGCCGTCCAAGCCATCCTTGAAGGTAATCTGCCTCCCAAAGGAAGCGTGCTTTCTCCAAACAAAGCCCTCTGTGAAGACTGTGATCGCAACGAGACTAAACCAGAAAAATTGGCGATCAAAGACATTAAGCGCCCGTGGGAAGTAATCCTTGACCCAGAAACCTGCTTCTTAGCCCAAGGTGTAATCTGCATGGGGCCGGCCACCCGGACTGGTTGTGGCCAACGCTGCATTACGGCGAACATGCCTTGTCGTGGCTGCTTCGGCCCCACTGATCAAGTGATCGACATGGGCGCAAAATTCTTAGCCGCTTTCGCTTCCATCTTAGATGCTGACGACGAGAAAGAAGTGGCTAGGATCGTCGAGACAATTGTCGACCCGGCTGGAACTTTTTATCGCTTTAGCCTCCCGACCTCGATTCTCAGAAGACGAAAATTGGAGGGAAAATAATGAGTCAAAGAATTACTATCGACCCCATCACGAGATTAGAAGGACACGGCAAGATAGAAATCTTCCTCGATGATAAAGGTGACGTCGAGCGAGCCTTTCTCCAGATTCCCGAACTCCGAGGCTTTGAACAATTTGCCGTTGGTCGGCCAGCCGAGGAAATGCCGCGGATTACTCCCCGTATCTGCGGGGTTTGTCCCACAGCGCACCACATGGCCTCAACCAAGACCTTGGATGATTTATTCAAAGTAGAACCCACGCCAACAGCCCGCATGATCAGAGAATTGATCTATAACGCCTTCCAATTTGAAGATCACACTCTTCACTTTTTCTTTCTAGGCGGGCCTGACTTCGTGGTTGGTCCCCACGCCCCCAAAGCAGAACGCAACATCCTGGGTGTCATTGGTAAAGTTGGCCTGGAAATAGGCGGCAAAGTCATTCGAGCCAGAAGAGAAGCCCGCGATATCATCAATTACCTTGGTGGAAAAGTAATTCATCCCGTATGCGGCCTTCCTGGCGGCGTTTCCAAAGGACTCGATGAAGAACACCGGGTTCAATTCTTGGAAACTGCCAAATTCCTTCGCGAATTTGCTCAATTTGCTCTTCAAATCTTTGATGATGTAGTTTTGAAAAATAAAGAATACGTCGATTTAGTAACCGGCGATGCCTACAAGATGGAAACCTACTATATGGGTCTGGTGGATAAAAACAACAAGGTTGACTTCTACGATGGTGACGTGCGGGTGGTCGACCCCGAAGGTAAAGAATTTGCCAAATTTAAATCCCATGAATACCTAGACCATATCTCAGAACATGTTGAACCCTGGACCTATGTTAAATTCCCCTTCTTAAAGAAAGTTGGTTGGAAAGGCTTCACCGAAGGTAAAGACAGCGGAATTTATCGCGTAGCCCCTTTAGCCCGGTTGAATGCGTCCGATGGAATGGCCACCCCCCTGGCTCAGGAAGCTTACGAAAAAATGTACGAAATCTTAGGAGGAAAACCCTCCCATCATACCCTAGCCTTCCACTGGGCCCGGCTAATCGAAGCTCTTCAAGCTGCCGAAGGGATGGTTGAGCTCTTAGAAAATAAAGACATCACTGATCCTAATATCCGTAATATTCCTACGGCAACTCCCGATGAGGGAGTGGGCATCGTTGAAGCTCCTCGGGGAACTCTTATTCACCATTACAAAACAGACGAGCGAGGCATCATCACTGAAGCTAACTTGATTGTGGCCACGGTTAACAACGCCGCGGCCATCACTATGTCGATCGAGAAAGCAGCTCGAGCGTTTATTAAAGGGGGCAAAGTTGATGATGGTATTCTTAACCTAGCCGAAATGGCTTTTCGGCCTTATGACCCCTGTCATGCCTGCGGCACCCATGCTTTACCGGGGGATATGCCCTTAGAAATCCGTGTCTATGACCATCAAGGCGAACTGGTTAAAAAACTAAGAAAATAACCATCTCCAGCAAAAAGCTCCCCTTTTGGAAGGGGGGGCTTTTTTGGGGTGATTGGCTGTAATTGAGGATATTTTTCAGGAAGAGGCTTGCTATATTTCTTTGCCTCTTCTAAAATCACAAGTGCGCTAAGTTATTTAATTTATTGATGTTGTTAACATGAAATTACCACCTTTGTCGTTGAGGATAAAATTAATCCTTAGTTTTCTCGCTGTAATTGCCTTCGGTGGACTCATTTCGCTAGTTATTGGCTGGCGCTTGGTTAAAAATACTCTTATCGGGCAAGCTCAACTCAAAGTAAAACACGACCTATCAGCCGCCTGGATGGTCTTTAATGAACGGTTAAATAACGTTAAGGATCTAGTCAACCTCACTGCTGCCCGAGAAAGCCTGCAACTGGCCGTCCAGGAAGGGCAAGCTGATGTTATCTTCAAATACCTTGATCGAGTCAGGCGAAGCTATGCCCTTGATTTTTTAACCCTAACTGATGCTCACGGTCAGGTGGTGGTGCGCTCGAGTAATCCCCATCGAGTTGGTGACAATCAGGCTTCAGACGAGCTTGTCTCCCTTGCCCTAGCCGGAACAACTGTTGCTTCTCCCCAAATTCTGTCGGCGGCAGAGCTTCAAAAAGAAAGTCCTGAATTAGCCAGGCGAGCCCGAATGAAAATCCTGCCCACCCCAAAAGCAGCCCCCCGCCAAGAAAATATTGAAACACGAGGCCTGGTCCTCAAAGCAGCCGCTCCACTTATTAATGACCAAGGCCGGACCCTCGGAGCTCTCTATGGAGGAATCTTGCTTAATCGCAACTACGAAATTGTTGACCGAGTCAAAGAAATAGTTTATAAATATGAAAAGTACAAAGGTCGGGAAATAGGCACAGCCACCATCTTTCAACATGATTTACGCATCTCCACCAATGTTCGCAACCAAAATGGTGGCCGCGCCATTGGCACTCGAGTCTCTGCTGAAGTTAGCCAAGCGGTGTTGGTTAAAGGCCAACCCTGGATTGACCGCGCCTTTGTGGTCAATGATTGGTATATCACCGCTTATGAACCAATCCACAACCTCAAAGGCGAGATTATCGGTATCCTCTATGTGGGAATGCTAGAAAAACCTTATCTTGACACTACCAACCGCTTAATGCTGACTTTCACGGGAATGGCCTCGTTATGTGTAGTTGTTCTGCTCATTCTTCTTTATTTTTCCACCACACGCATTATCCACCCTCTCCAAGAAATGGTGACGGCCACGCAGCGGATAGCTGAGGGGGATTTATCTCATAAAGTGGAAGTAACTTCTGCCGACGAAATCGGACAGCTAGCTTCCTCCTTTAACGCCATGGTTGATAAACTCCAAGCGGCTAACCAGAAATTAATTGAATGGGGGCGAACTCTCGAAAAAAAAGTCGAAGAAAGGACACGAGAACTAACCGCCATGCAAGCTCATCTGATTCGATCGGAAAAACTTGCCTCCCTAGGTAAATTAGCCGCCGGCATTGCCCACGAGATAAATAATCCCTTGGGAGGCATCCTAATTTATAGCCATCTTATTTTGGAAGATACTGATAAAAACAGCCCTCATTATGAAAATTTAAAGAAAATTGTCAAAGAAACCGCGCGCTGTAAAGATATCGTCAAGAGGCTCTTGGAGTTTGCTCGGCCAAGGGAACCAGAGTTTAGTTTACTGAACATTAATGAAATTGTCGAAAAATCTCTGTCTATCGTCGAGCGCCAGGCCCTTTTCCAAAATATCAAAATCATTAAACGCTACGATTCACATCTTCCTAAAACCGTGGCCGATGGAGCTCAACTCCAACAGGTTTTTACCAACATTATAATTAACGCCGCCGAGGCGATGGATGGCCAAGGAACGCTGACTATCCAAACGGCAACTGTCGATAATAATCTTCATATTTCCTTTACTGATACGGGTCACGGTATCAGCGAGGAAGATAAAAAAAGAATTTTTGAACCCTTTTTCACCACCAAAGAAGTCGGCAAGGGTACAGGCTTAGGTTTGGCTATCAGCTATAGCATTATCCAGAAGCATCACGGGACTATCGAAGTTGTGAGCCAACGCGACCGAGGGGCCACATTTATCGTAAAAATTCCTGTCAGGACCAACCAGGATGAGTAAAAAATCTCATATCCTTATCGTTGATGACGAAGAGTCCATCCGCGACTCCTGCCGTCAAGTATTAACGCGGGCCGGTTTCAGAGTTTGGGAAGCCAACGATGCTGTTCAGGGACTACAATTAATTGAGGAACACCCAATAGATCTAGTTTTACTCGACCTTAAACTCCCCCGGCTTAATGGAATGGACGCCTTGCCTCGATTTAAAGAAAAAAAACCTGATATTTTCGTTATTGTCATCACCGGTTACGCCACTATTGAATCGGCTGTCGAGGCAATGAAAAAAGGGGCCTTTGATTATTTAGCCAAACCTTTTACCCCCCAGGAATTAATGGTCATGGTGGAAAAAGCTTTCCAGAACAAAAACAAACCTGAAATTAAAGAAGATAATTTTCCCGAGGACTTCTCCGATTTTGACATGGTTGTTGGCCCCAGCCCCGCCATGAAAAGAGTTCTTGAAATTGTTCGCCGGGTAAGTCCCACTGATAGCACCATCTTAATCACGGGCGAAAGTGGCACCGGAAAAGAACTCTTAGCCCGCGAAATTCATAAACATAGTCCTCGACATCACGCTCCCTTCGTTGTCGTCGATTGCGGAGCCTTGGTGGAAACTTTGTTCGAAAGTGAGCTTTTTGGTCACGTCAAAGGCTCATTCACAGGTGCCTACGCCACCAAACACGGCCGGTTTGAGGTGGCCAACGGAGGAACCATTTTTCTTGATGAAATTAGTAACATCTCTTTAAATATTCAAGCTAAACTTTTAAGGGTTATCCAAGAAAGAGAAATCACCCGGGTCGGCAGTTCTCAACCCATTAAAGTCGATGTCCGAATTATCGCCGCCACCAACCAAGATCTAGCTAGTTGTGTCCGTCAGGGTACTTTCCGCGAAGATCTTTTTTACCGCCTAAGTGTAGTCCCAATTCATCTTCCTCCTCTGCGTCACCGCCAAGAGGATATCCCTTTCCTCCTGGAACATTTTCTTCAAAAATACTGCCAAAAAGCTAAGAAAAAAATAAAATCCATCCCTCCCCAAGTAAGAACCGCTCTTTTAAAGTATGAGTGGCCAGGAAATATCCGAGAGTTGGAAAATACTATTGAAAGAGCCGTGGTTTTGGCTCGAGGAGAAGAACTTAATATGGCTGATTTAATCTATCACGGCTTGGGCTCCAAGTATTCTCCTTTCTCCTGCCAAGAAGGTATTTTTAAACCTCTAGAAGAAATTGAAAAAGAATACATTAAGGTTGTCTTAGAGGCCCAAGAAGGCAATAAAACGCGGACAGCCAAAATTCTCGGTATTGACCGCAAAACTTTACTCGCCAAGATTAAGAAGTTTGATCTCGAAGAGAAAGAAGGGGGTAAGTAGGTCAAAATTGGACAGGAGTAGGGAAAAATTCTCTTGTTTAGCCATCTCAGAAGAGAGGCTGCGGTTGGCATTAATCTTTTATCTATTTAATTATCAATAATTTATAAAACGTATTGTCCACTTAAATAAATAACTTAAGTTCTTAGGCACAAAACTTGCAATTTACTTTAACCCGAAAGGGTGAATTTTGTGCCGTTAAAAAATACTTACTAATCGAACCTTTCGGAACACTTAAGTTTTAAAAGGAAGATAGCCATGAAAATTGTTAAACTTAAAAAGTCAAACCTTCACCCTTTTCTCCAAGCCGCTTCTCAAGATGCCGAACTATGGGCCCCAGTTCGGCAAAAAAACAATAAGCATTCCTTCCAGCCGATCAAAGACTTTGCCACTATCGATCTCAATTACACGCGGACAATTCTTCCCCCCAGAAAGCTGTTTTTACCTCCCCAATTCAACATGTTCCAGGCTTCACTCCAAGGTTATAAAGAAGACTTTTCCCATGTAAGCCCCAAAGTCATCTTTGGAGTCCATCCCTGTGATCTTCATGGGCTACTCATCTTCGATGAATTCCATCGGCAAAATTTTGAAGATCCTTATTATCTGAAAGCCAAAGAAAACACTCTTATTTTTGGGCATTCCTGTTGGCCTGATGATAAATGTTTCTGTCAATCTACTAATACTCATCTGGTGGAAGAAGGCTATGATTTATTCTTCTCGGAGTTGGATGATTATTATCTGGTTTGGATTGGCTCCAGCCGCGGCGATGATTGCCTCCGCCTCGCTCCTGAGCTATTCGATGAATCTCTCAGTGAAGAAGATATCAAAGGTTACATTGCCTGGCAGGAAAAAAGAAATCAAGCTTTTAAGTTGAAGATCAACTTCTTCGCCATGCCTGATCTGATGGAACTTCGATACCACCACTCTCTTTGGGAGAAATTAGGCCAGGCCTGCCTGTCCTGCGGTTCCTGTAGCCTCGTTTGCCCCACCTGTAACTGTTATAATGTTCAAGACCAGCCTCTTCTCAGTCAAGATGCTTCTAATATCCAACGGTGTTGGGATTCATGTATGCTGGAAAATTATTCGGCTGTCGCTGGGGGAGAGAATTTCCGGGAAAAAAGGTCACAGCGACTCAAACTTTGGTACACCCACAAACTCCAAGCCTACATTTCCAAGTATGGTAAGCCTGCTTGTGTGGGATGCGGGCGGTGCATCGCTACTTGCCCGGTGGACATCAACGTTTTTACTGTCTCCCGGGCCCTAGAAGGCGAAGAAGTCGAAGCCTTCTGGAATCGCTTAGCTAAAGAGGTGAACCCATGAAAGTTGAAAAGAAAACAACTCTGACTAAGAATCCATTCCTACCCGACCCAGCCAGAATTGTCAGGGTGTATCCTCTCACCCAGGATGTAAAATTTTTCCAGGTGCGCTTAGTGGATATTAATAAAGCCCTGGCCTTTCAGTACCATCCTGGCCAATTTGCTATGATCTCCATTCTGGGGGCAGGAGAGGCTCCTTTCTCAATTTCTTCTACTCCATCCCGGCCAGGCCTTCTCGAATTTTGCATTCGGAAAACAGGGACGATAACTGGGGCTATTTTCAATCTAAAGGAAAATGATTTAATCGGGGTGCGCGGCCCCTATGGTAATGGTTTCCCAATCGAAAAAATGCTCGGTAAAGACATCCTCATCGTGATGGGAGGACTAGGAGCAGCTCCTCTCCGCTCCGTTCTCCTTTATTGTTTAGATAACCGTGACCAATTCGGTCGAGTTATCCTTCTCCATGGAGCTAAATGCCCGGCTGAAATGATTTTCTGCCAAGAATTTCAGGATCTAAAAAAGAGAGAAGACCTGGAATGCTATTTAACCGTCGACACTGATGACACCGGGCAATGGGAAGATAATATCGGTGTGGTAACCACCCTTTTTCCTAAACTAAAAGCAATTAATCCCGAGCAAACTGTCTCCCTGGTGTGTGGCCCGCCAGTAATGTACAAATTTGTTATTCAAGAATTGCTTAAACTGCAGATACCAAAAGACCAGATTTTAATGACCCTCGAACGACGCATGAAATGTGGCGTTGGAAAATGCGGTCACTGCGCTATCGATTACATTTACACTTGTTTAGATGGTCCCGTGTTCACCTACTGGGATGTTATTCACATGAGAGAGCTCATTTAAGGGGGAAGAAATGAAAGGTAAAAAATTAAAGATTGGTATTTACGAGTTAACCGGATGTGCGGGTGATGCCTTAATGATTCTCAATTGTGAAAAGGAACTCCCGGCAATTTTCCAAGCGGTTGACATTCAATCTTTTCTGATGGCTAAAAGCGATAATATTGACGATGAACTAGATGTTGCTCTAGTTGAAGGGTCGGTAACAACCGAAAAAGAAGTTGAAGAATTAAAGGATATCCGGAAACGCTCGAAGATTGTAGTCGCCTTAGGACTTTGTGCTACAGTGGGAGGAATTCAGGCTCGTTTTCAAGATCCCCAAAAATGGCAGGAAAACTTCAGGCAGGTCTACGGTGAAACGAAGATGGAATTGCCAGCCGTCGTCTCCAAACCAATCGATGCCTACATTAAGGTAGATTTTTATCTGCCGGGGTGCCCCATTAGCAAAGAACAATTCCTTAACTTTTTCACCCGAGTAGTCAAGGGGGCTCCTCCCGAATCTTATCCTCAACCAGTGTGTGTTAGCTGCAAATATAAAGAAAACGACTGTCTTTTAAAAAATGGCCTTTTCTGCCTAGGGCCTCTCACAGCTGATGGCTGCGGGGCGGTCTGCCCTAGCCATAACCTCCCCTGTGTCGGCTGTTGGGGTCCTGTCCAGGGCGGGAACTGGACCTCTGAGTTTTATCTTTTGCAAGACAAAGGTTTTAGTCGAGAATTTATCAAAAAAAAGATGGCCAATTTTGCCGGCACTAAACTATCCGAATTTTGGAAACAATTCGACAGGAGAGACTAAGATGAAAAAGATAACCATAGACCATCTGCCACGAGTTGAAGGTAATGGGGGAATTACGGCCATCATTGATGGCCAGGCTGTGTCTGAAGTTAAATTTTACATCAATGAAGGACCTCGCCTAATTGAAAGATTAGTCATCGGTCGTACTCCCGAAGAAGATGTTAGCCTTACTCCTCGGATTTGCGCCATCTGTACCGTATCTCATAAACTAGCCGCGGTGCGAGCCATGGAAAATGCCCTCAATGTTCAAGTTCCTCATCAAACCAACCTACTCCGGGAATTGATGCACATGGGCGAAATGATCGAAAGCCATTCTCTCCATGTTTACTACCTGGCCTTGCCTGACTACCTTGGTTTCCCCAACGCCATTGCCATGGCTTCCAAACATGAATTCGAAGTGAAAATTGCCCTGGAGATGAAGAATTTTGGCAATCATATCATGAAAGTTATTAACGGGCGCTTTGTCCATGGAGAAAATACGGTTATTGGCGGCTTTGGTAAGTGGCCCAGTCGTGAAGAACTCCTTTGGATAAAATCTCGGGCCATTCAATTTATGCCTTTTGTGTATAAAACAGTTAACCTTTTTTGCACTCTCAACTATCCTGATATTCCCGAAGCTGAAACTCAATATGCATGTTGTTTACCACCTCATGAAAAATATGGATTTTGGGGAGACGAAATCTTGGTCTCCAACGGCGACCGTATTTTCCGCGAAGATTACCGGCAATTAACCAATGAATTTGTTGTTCCTCATTCTTATGCCCGGCACAGTCGCTATCAAGACAAACCTTATTCTGTAGGTGCTTTAGCCCGGGTGAACAATCTGGGTGAAAGACTGGAGGGTGAAGCAGGGCGGATGTTCCGGAAATATTTCAATGACCACTGGAAGAAAAATCCCCTTTATAACAACGCAGCTCAGGCCCTAGAGATCCTCTACTGCTTTGAGAGACTTCCCCAACTGGTAGATGAATTACTGGAAATCGATAATACTCCTGAGATTGTTTCCTATCAAACCCAAGAAGGCCAGGGGACAGGCTTGGTCGAAGCCCCCCGTGGGCTGCTTATTCATCACTATCGGGTCGAACAAGGACTCGTCAAAGGAGCTGACATTATTACTCCTACTGCTCAGAATGCCGAGGATATCGAACGCTACGGGATGATTGCCGCCCAAACCCTTTTGGATAGAGGGGAAGAAGAAAAAATACGCGATCGTCTTGACATCATTGTTCGTGCTTATGATCCCTGCATCAGTTGCTCAGTGCATCTGGCAGAAGTCAAAACAGTGGAAGAGACAGCCTGGGAAAACCAATTAGCTGAAATCAAGCGCCAGGCTTCTCCTTTATTCATCGGGATTGGAAATATCACGCAGGGTGATGATGGGATCGGGCCAACTTTAATCACTAAATTAAAAGAATTGGGAATTAAGGCAGTCTGTAGTTCAGAATTAGATACCCAAAACATCAAGAGTCTCGTCAACTCTGATCAGCCCTTCATTTTTGTTGATGCCCTCGATGCAGGCAAAAAGCCGGGAGCTATTTCTCTAATCCCTTTGCTTGCCGTTCTCTACAGCTCCTCCCTCAGCCACCGATTAGCTCCTTTCATTCAAAATGAATTTAGTTACTCCCAGCTAAAAAAGAGTTATCTTCTAGGCATTCAACCTCGCTCAATCACCAAGCAACAGCACTTATCACCTGAAGTCAGCCAGGCCTTGCAACGCCTTATTGACCAGCTGGAAAATTGAGTCTAGACGAAGGATATAAAACCAAAATCGTCCAGGTAAGGAAGAACTAAGTGATTTATAATTAATCACTTCCCGCCTTTAAAAACTTCCTGCATCAATAACCTTACTTCCTCCTGGACGATTTTTTTTCTTCATTCTTCCTGGTGCTAATCTTGGTTGATGAAGAACAATAGTTAGGACCAACCAACAAAATGATCCGCTGGCTATTATTTCCTGTTTCTTGGCCCTTACCAAAAAAAGCGGAATAACCATAAAAATTTCTGGCTTGGGTTATCCACCAAAATTTTAGACTTTGCCCTAATCTAGAAGGTCTCGCCTAGCTAAGGCTAACTAGTTCCCCTTCATTCCTTTCCTTCAACTAGAAGACAATTAAGAGCTCTCTTTCTCGAGGCTGTTCAAGCTCGAACCACCCAGTTGTCCCGCTGGAGAAACTTAAAAGGTTTGGTTGTTACTTCTTCTCTCCATATCCCACTAAATATTTTTTAGCTTAGTCCCAATATTTCTCCTTGCTCAATTAAGTAATTGTTTTTATAAAAATGATAAATATAATTTAATATCGAAACCAAATGATGATAAACTAACCAATCTTGATTTTTTTGAGATGATTTTCACCTCCATAGCCCCGCGAAGCAAAGCTTAGGAGGATTGAATGGGTTATTATGGTTCTGTTTCCCGTTCTCGATTCCATTCTTTAATCTTAGCCTCGGCGGCTTTAGGAATGGTTATTTTTTCCCTTCTTACTGTTCGCCACTTTTTCGCCGCTAATTTTCCGGAGACCATATTTAGCGGCTCATTCTATGACTTAAGCGCCTTTTTCAACTGTGACAGTTCGGCTTATTCTCCAATTGCTCAGCTTATGGGTGTACCGTTAGGATATTTTGGTATTGCAGCCGGCGTCTTTTTTTTCTTTGGGCTTCTTTTCCCCTCACCAGCTATGACTAGAACAATGCAAACCTTAGCCTTAGTTAATTTTCTAGGAGTTATCAGTCTTTTCATGTACTCATTTTTTATCTTGAACAGCATCTGTCTTCTCTGCCTTGGTTATTACGTTTTCTCTACTCTAGCCTTTCTTTCTTTAGGGAAGATAGCTCACAGCTCCAGCTTAAGAAAATTAAAATCTTTTTTCTCTCCCTCCCTGAAAATAACCATGGCAGCTCTGATCCTCCTTCTCGCCGGAGCCTATGGATACCATCAATTTTACCAGGCAAAATTAGCCGCTCAGCAGGGCGGAGTAGCTGCTCAAATAGTCAGGGAGTTCTATAGCCTTGAAAAAGTCCCCAATCCCAGCTTTATCTCTCCTTTCTGGACGGCAAAGGCAACTGAGAAATTCGAAGAGGCACCCATCCATATTGTCGAATATGCAGATTTTCTCTGCCCCGACTGTCTTTATCTTTTTTACCAGTTGGAACAATTAAAAAAAGAATACCCTGGTCAACTAAATATTGCTTTTCAGTTTTTTCCCCTGGAAGGAAAATGTAACCAAGTTGTCGACAAAGATTTACATTCCGGTGCCTGCGATCTGAGTTATATAGCTGCCTACGGCCAGGAGAAATTTCTGGCCATCCACGATGAAATTTTCCGCAACTTCAAGAAAGCCCGCAACCCTGAATGGCGCCAAAAACTGGCCCAAAAATATGGAGTAGAAGAAGCTCTAACTGATGAATCGACTCACCAATTGGTCCAAAAAATTATTAATACCGGAGCTGAATATGAGAAAACTTCCGCTCGATATCCGCATGGTATCCGCTCCACGCCAACGATAATCATCAATAACCGGATGATTATCGGCACTTTACCTTATCCCCATCTTAAAGCCATTGTTGAAGCTCTTCTCCAGGAAAAAGAAGGCGAATCCGAGTCTCTGCAATTCTTGGAAAATTGGGTTGAAAGAAAATAAGGCCAACTCTTAACAATTCAGTATTATTTTTAGCCAAACTCAAAATCTACAGCCTCCCTGCTCCTAAACACTTAATTTCCGCGGAGAACCATCTTAGTAATTTAGTTAACTAATCTTTCTTCCTGGAAATATTTTCCTTTTCTTTCCCT
>DQWD01000103.1 GCA_011042725.1 Candidatus Aminicenantota bacterium
CAAAAATATGATCCTGAACTTGGGACTTATACATCGTCGGCTCACCAATCCCTATTTACCGGAATAATTTTCCATCGCTCCCAACCAATCTTATCCATGGTGGTAGTTATTGATGAACCTCAAGGCCTCTATTATGGCTCTCAAGTTGCGGCCCCTCTTTTCCGAAGGATAGCCGAACAAGTGCTTCGTTACCTAGAAATTCCCCCCGAAAAACAACAGCCGTCTCTAGTAATCACCGCTCAACAAAGGAGAGTAGATTAATTATGCAGGTTAAAGAGATTATCCAAGGTCTAGAAATAATCAGCCTGCAAGGAGCTCTATCCACTGAAATTAAACACCTCACTTATGATTCCCGCCAAGTCCTACCTCATAGTTTATTTGTAGCCATCAGAGGATTTAAACACGACGGTCATCAATTTATTGAATCAGCCATCGGCCAAGGAGCAGTGGCTATTATCTCCGAAGCTCCTCCTCCGCCCGATTTTAAATTTCTCTGGATTCAGGTCAGAGACGCCCGAGAAGCTTTAGCTCAATGTGCGGCCAATTTCTACAAACATCCCTCCCAACACATCAAAGTCATCGGGATCACCGGGACCAAAGGAAAAACCACCGTCACCTACTTACTGGAAAGCATTCTTAAAGCTAGCCATCTATCTCCGGGAGTAATCGGGACTGTTTCTTACCGAGGTCCGGGATTGTCCTCTCCAGCCGCCAGGACAACTCCCGAATCTTCTGATCTGCAACGCTACTTGAAGATTCTCGTTGACCACGGAGCCACCCACTGCCTCATGGAAGTTTCCTCCCATGCCCTGGAATTAAAAAGAGCCAAGGGCATCAACTTTGCTTTGACTATCTTTACCAATCTAAGTGGGGAGCATCTTGACTATCATCAAAACATGGAAAATTACTACCAAGCCAAGAAAAAACTATTCACTTTTTATAAATCTAAAATGGCTATCATTAATTATGATGACCCCTGGGGAAAAAGATTGATTGAAGAAATCCTTACCCCAACAATCACTTACAGCTTGCACTCTCGAGGCACCATCTATCCCGAGAAATATAGTTTTTCATCCTCGGGAATAGAAGCAACAATAAAATATCCAGCGGGAAAATGCCAAATTTCTTCTCCCCTTCTCGGTCGACCCAATCTTTACAACATTCTGGCTGCCACCGCTGCTAGTTTAACTCTAGGCATTAGTCCCCTCTTCATCAAAGAAGGCCTTCGTTCTTTAACCACGATTCCAGGAAGGTTTGAAAAAATTGATAATCCTTGGGGGATTCACATCTTTGTTGACTATGCACACACTGATGACGCTTTGAAAAATTTACTCGAAACAGCCCGCGAAATCACTTCTGGCCGAGTAATCGTTGTTTTTGGAGCCGGCGGAGATAGAGATAAAACTAAGCGCCCTCGGATGGGAGAGGTGGCGGCTAAACTGGCTGATTGGTCCATAATCACCTCTGATAATCCCCGCTCAGAGGATCCGCTGAGCATCATTTCTGAAATCGAAAAAGGATTTAAACAATTAAGTCAAAATAATTATGAAATTGAACCAGATCGTCGAACGGCAATTCGCAAAGCTTTGCTTATGTGTAAAAGAGAAGATTGCCTCCTGGTTGCCGGAAAGGGTCATGAGGATTATCAAATCATCGGAGATAAAATTATTTCTTTCCATGACCCAACGGTTATCCAAGAAATAATTAAAGAAATGGTGGAAAAACGTGGCTAGCTTAACTCTGATGGAAATTGCCCAATTAACCCGAGGAAAGATTCTTTCTGGTAACCATGGGAGGATTTTTTCCGGATTCGAGTTTGACTCGCGCGAAATCAAGAACGGGGATCTTTTTTTTGCTCTGGTAGCCCAAAGAGACGGCCATGATTTCTTACTTGATGCCTACCGACGAGGAGCCAAGGGAGCCATCATTTCTCGTGATGTTACCCCGCCCCATTCTGACTTTGGACTCGTCAAAGTGTCCAATACCCTCCAAGCTTTACAAGACTTAGCCCGGGAAATCAGGAAAGAAAAGGAACTAAAAATAGTCGGGATAACGGGAAGCCTAGGAAAAACAACGACCAAAGAATACACCGCGGCTCTTCTCTCTAGCCAATTTTCGGTTTTGAAATCCAAAAAATCCTTCAATAACCAAATCGGCCTTCCGTATACTCTCCTCCATCTAGAAGAAAATCATCAAATTGCTGTCTTAGAAATGGGAATGAATCATCGAGGAGAGATTCGGGAATTAACTACCATCGCCCCCCCTGATGTGGCTGTAATTACGGGAATTAATCCCGTCCATACCCAATTTTTTGCCGACTTAGAAGAAATAGCCGCCGCCAAAAGAGAAATCCTGGAAGGAGCCTCCCCCGGGGCGACCGCCGTCCTAGCTGGGGATGATCGTTTTTGTTTGCGGTTTGCTCAAAACTGGTCAGGGCCAGTCATTTTATTTGGACAAAGCCCGGAATGCTCGGTGCGCATCTCCAACCTTAAACTAGAAGGATGGGGGGGATACTCTTTTGACTTAATCTACCACCGAGAGAAAATTCATCTCCGCCTTCCTGTAGTCTACCAAAGCTATGTCTATAACTTTGCCGCTTCAGCAGCTACCGCTTCGGTTTTTTCTCTTTCGCTTGAAAAAATACAAAAAACAGCCTCCACCCTTAAACCTCTACCCAATCGTGGAGAAGTAATTGATCTAGGTGACGGGATTCACGTGATTAATGATGTCTATAATTCCAGTCCCCCAGCCTTGGAAGCAGCCCTTGATAACCTATCCCCTCTTCCCGCTCGGAGGAAGATAGCTGTTCTAGGTGATATGCTGGAACTCGGGGTTGAAGCCGAAAAAAAGCATTTCCAAATCGGCCAAAAATTGGCTCATCTTGGCTGGGATTTATTGCTCACCGTTGGGCCTCTCAGCTATAATTTTGCCCGTGGAGCTTTTGCTTCCGGATTTCACCCTCATCAGGTGATTTCCGTAGACAAGGCCAAAGAAGCCGCCGAAAAAATCCCTTCTTTGATCCAACCCCATGATTTAATTCTAGTCAAAGGCTCCCGACGGATAAAAATGGAAAAAATTATTGAGCGTTTAAAACAGGATTTCCAAGGAGGAAAAAACTAAAATGCTTTACTGGCTCCTGGTTCCCTTGCGTGATTACTACTTCTTCTTCAACGTGTTCCGCTATATAACCGTCCGGACTGCCCTGGCTGGCGTCTCCAGTCTCCTCTTAGTGCTTTTTCTAGGGCCCTTGACCATTAAGCTTCTTAAAAAGTACCAGTTAGGAGAGGAAATCCGTCCCGAAGGTCCTGAATCACATCTCCAGAAAAAAGGAACACCCACTATGGGAGGAATCCTCTTCATCCTGGCTACCTTAGTAACCACCCTCCTCTGGGGAGATCTCAAAAATCAATTTATCTGGGTGGCCATGGTAACGATGCTTATCTTTGGCGCCATTGGTTTCATCGATGATTATGCCAAAATCAAGAAAAAGATAGGCAAGGGACTCGGAGTACGACAGAAGTTTCTCCTCCAAATAATGTTCTCGGGATTAATTGGTTTTCTCCTTGTTTATGCTGGCCTGAAGGGAAATTTTAACCTCCACCTACATTTTCCCTTTTTCAAGGAGTGGACCCCTTATCTAGGCTGGGCTTATCTTCCCTGGATTATGCTTATCCTGATAAGCTCTTCCAATTCCGTTAACCTGGCTGATGGATTAGATGGATTAGCCATCGGGCTGATGGTTATCACCACCAGCGCAATAACTGCCTTAACTTATATTGCTGGACATGCTCTCTGGTCCGAGTATTTAAACATCGCTCGTGTCCCTCAGGCTGCAGAACTTACTGTCTTTGCCGGAGCTCTATCCGGAGCATGTCTTGGTTTCCTCTGGTATAATTGCCATCCAGCTCAATTATTTATGGGCGACGTGGGAGCTCTTTCCCTTGGTGGAACAGTAGGTGTTCTAGCTATTTTAATCAAGCAAGAATTCCTTCTTTTCACCATAGCCGGTGTTTTCATTCTGGAAGCATTATCGGTTATTCTCCAAGTGGGTTATTTCCGCTTTTCCGGAGGAAAAAGGCTTTTACGCATGGCTCCTCTCCATCATCACTTCGAGCTTCTAGGTTGGTCGGAAGGAAAAGTTGTGGTCCGGTTTTGGATCCTAGGAATCATTTTCGCTCTTTTTAGTTTAACCACTCTAAAACTCAGGTAAGAAATGGAATTTAAAAACAAACAAATCGTAGTCGTTGGCCTGGGCCGAACAGGAAAAGCAGTCAGCCGCTTTCTTCTCCAGCGTCAGGCTAAAGTTATTGCCTCAGAAAAAAAATCTAGGGAGGAACTAATCCAAGACAAGGAAATAAAAATCTTGCTCCAAGACGGATTAATCATTGAGGCCGGTGGCCATCGAAAAAAGACATTTGAACAGGCAGATATGATCATTATCAGTCCCGGAGTTCCTCCTTTACCCGAACTGGAAAATCTCAAGGCAAAAGGCAAACAAGTTATGCCTGAAATAGAACTTGCCTATCAATTTTGCAAAGGAAAAATAGTCGGGATCACCGGCTCTAACGGGAAATCAACCACCGCCACCTTAACCCATAAAATTCTCAAAGAAGGTGGTCTCCGAGCTTTTCTCGCCGGAAATATAGGCTTTCCATTAATCAACTTTGTCGACTCCGCTACTCCTGAAGACGTTTACGTGGTTGAGTTATCCAGTTTTCAACTAACCTATATCGAAAAATTTAAAGTTGACGTGGCTGTGCTTCTCAACATAACTCCTGATCATCTTGATTGGCATCCATCTTATGAACACTATCAAGAGGCCAAGTTTAAACTCGTTCTCTCTCAAGATGAAAAAGCTCTGACTATTCTCAACCAAGACGATCCAGTCGTCTGGTCTCTCCAGTCCCAAAAAAAAGGAGAGGTTTTGGCTTTCAGCCTGACCCAAGAAGTAAAAAAGGGCATGTATCTCAAAGATAACTGGCTTCATGTTAACTTGGAGCATCCCCAAAAGTTTCTCAACCGGCAAGAAATCCCTCTTTTAGGTTCTCATAATCTCGAAAATATCATGGCTTCAGCGTTAGTGGGTTATTATTTTGGAGTGGATACCTCATCGATCAGAAACTCTATCTTAACTTTTTCCGGCCTCGAGCATCGATTGGAGAAAGTGACTTCCATTAAAGGGATCACTTTTTTCAATGACTCCAAAGCCACTAATATTGATGCTACCCTTAAATCACTCCGCAGCTTTGCCGATAATATTATTCTTATCCTTGGCGGGAGAGATAAGGGAGGTGATTTCCGTCAATTAATTCCCGAAATTAAAAGAAGGGTCAAAGCCGTCATTCTCCTCGGAGAAGCCAAAGATAAAATCCACCAAGGCCTTCAGGGTATCATCCCGCTTTATCCTGTTTCAACTTTAAACCAAGCTGTGGAAACAAGCTATTCTTTGGCTTCTCCTGGAGATATTATTCTCTTGGCCCCAGGTTGCACTAGTTTTGACATGTTCCAAAATTTTGAAGAACGAGGGCAAAAATTTAAGGAAGCAGTCTTAACCTTAAAGGAGAAGGTAGAAACAAAATGAAAAACCATGGTGAAATCTACCGAACTGCTAGCGTTGATAAACCTCTGCTGATAATTACTCTTATTCTGGTCATTATTGGTTTGATAATGGTTTTTAGTACCACAGCTATTAAAGCCAGTGATGCTTATCAACAACCTTTTTATTATTTCTTGAACCAAGCTCTCGGAGCCCTCCTGGGATTAGCTTTCCTTTTCTTAATTATCTCTCAGCGCTATCCTTTTTATCAAAACCCCCTCTTCATTTTCGGGCTTCTTTTCCTCTCTTTTCTTCTGCTGGGACTATGCCTTCTCATGCCTGCTTTTCGTCACGCCCATCGTTGGGTTTATTTCTTTGGCCTTCGCTTTCAACCTTCCGAGCTGGCTAAATTCAGCCTTCTCTTTTTCTTAGCTTATTATTTAACCAAACAGCCAGAGAGAACAAGAACACTGAAAACATTTTTCATTTCCTTAATTGTGGTTGGAATTTTTTGCCTTCTTATCATCAAAGAGCCTGACTATGGTACTGCTTTCTTTCTCCTGATGATCAGCCTTATGATTTTATTTATCGGGGGAATCCGTCTTGTCTACCTAATCGGTTTAGGACTATCATTGGCCCCGGTTTTTATTCTTTTCCTCGTCAACACAAATTATCGTTTTAATCGTATCCTAGCCCTATTGTTTCCCGGGGAAGACCCCTTGGGCAAAGGATTTCAACTAATCCAGTCTAAACTGGCCATCGGGTCAGGGGGTATTTTAGGTGTCAGCCTGGGAGAAAGTGTGCAAAAGCTTTATTTTTTGCCTTGCGCTCATACAGACTTTATCTATGCCATCATTGGCGAAGAATTGGGGCTTCTGGGAACTTTAACTATTATTACCCTCTTTATTCTCTTTTTATGGCGAGGAATAATTATTTCGCTCAAAGCCCCCAACAATTACTCTCAACTCCTGGCGGCTGGAATTTCCCTGGCTATTTTTCTTCAAGCCATCATGAATATCAGTATCGTGCTCGGGTTGATTCCTCCCACCGGATTACCCTTACCTTTTATCAGTTTCGGTCGTTCCTCCTTAGTGGTAAATTTGATGGCCACCGGGATTCTTCTTCACATTTCGCAACGCCGCAGCCTTGCCCGGAGGAAAACTTGATGGAAAAGGTAATCATGATTGCCGGCGGAGGAACAGGCGGACACATCTACCCTGCTCTAGCTTTAGGTCAGGAGATAAAACGGCTCCTCCCCCAGGGCAGAATCATCTATATCGGCAGCAAACGCCCCCTGGAAGTAAAGCTCATGGAACAACACCAAGTGGAATTTTATGGATTAAACGTGGCGGGCTTAAAAGGCAAAGGTTTGAAAGTGATTAATAATTTACTCAAGCTCCCTTGGTCACTTGGCCAAGCTTGGCGTCTTCTGCACCAATTCAGACCTCGCCTCGTCATCGGCATGGGCGGTTACAGCTCAGGACCGGTTGTCCTGGCGGCTTCCTGGAAAAAAATCCCATCTCTCCTCTTAGAACAGAATGCCCGGTTAGGCATGACTAATAAATTATTACTCAAACGAGCTCAAAAAATTATTGTTTCCTTTCCCAGCACTCTTTCTGCCTGCGGGGAGAAAGGCAAATACATCGGCAACCCCGTCAGACCTGAATTCTACCAGGTTCCTACCCAAAGAAAGACTAAGGAAAAAATATTTACCCTTTTCGTCTTCGGAGGAAGCCAAGGATCCCACTTTCTTAACCAGGTGGTTCTTCAGTCGCTGCCCTTCTTAAAATCCATCAAAGAACAATTATTTATCATCCACCAAACTGGAGAAAAAGAATATGAGGAAATAAAATCTGCTTACGACCAAATAGGATTTTCTTCAGTGCTGATTGAACCATTCTTTGATGATATGGCCTCCATTTTGGCTCGAACTGACTTGGTGGTGTGTCGAGCTGGAGCTACCACCATCGCTGAACTCATCGCTGCTCAACAACCCGCTCTATTGGTGCCCTTTGCTCATGCCTCAGATAATCATCAGTACTATAATGCTCTGGAACTAGTCAAGGCCGAGGCGGCTTTAATGGCCACCGAAGAAGAATTTTCATCTGAGTTTCTAGTCGATAAAATCAACCATTTTCTCCAGCACCGAGAGGAACTGCAAAAATATAGGGCCAACCTAGCTCTCCTTCGCAACGACCAAGTCACCGAAAAAATAGCTCACCTCTGCCTATCATATCTTGATGGCGAGAATAAGGAGTAGATATGGTTAATCGAGTTTATCTCAAATTAAAGCATCTTCACCTGGTGGGCATCGGCGGAACCGGGATGAATGGCATCGCTGAAGTTTTGCTTAACCTTGGCTATAAAGTTACGGGCTCAGATCTTCAGGAGAACGCAGCCACCAAACGACTTTCCCAATTGGGAGCCACCATCTCCATCGGTCATCATCCCCAGAACGTTCATGGTGCCGACGTAGTGGTCATCTCTTCCGCCATTAAGCCTGATAATACCGAGGTGGAAGAAGCTAAGCGGTTGAAAATCCCGGTCATTCCTCGCGCTGAAATGCTCGCCGAATTGATGCGATTAAAATTAGGTATTGCCATTGCTGGCTCCCACGGCAAAACCACTACCACCTCGATGATTGCCCAAGTGCTGGAAGAAGCAGGATTAGACCCCACAATTATTGTCGGCGGGCGATTAAACACTCTTGGGGCTCACGCCAAACTGGGTCAAGGTGATTTCATCGTGGCTGAAGCTGACGAGAGCGATCGCTCCTTCCTTTACCTCTCACCCTTCATAGCTGTTTTAACCAACCTGGATGAAGAACATCTGGATCAATATAAAAATATCGATGAAATCAAAAAAACATTCGTTTCCTTTGCCAATAAAGTGCCCTTTTATTGCCCAGTCATCCTTTGCTTGGATGATGCTAATCTTCAAAGCCTAATCCCTTATCTGGAAAGAAGAGTTATCACTTATGGGCTTACCGCTCAAGCTGACCTCTATGCGCAGAATCCTTCTTTTAATGAATTTTCCAGCTCTTCGTCCATTTTCTGGAAAGGGCAAAAACTCGGAACCCTCCACCTGCAGATTCCGGGCTTACATAGTATTTATAATGCTTTAGCTTCGATTGCCGTAGGTCTTGATTTGGAGATCCCCAGTCAAACCATTTTTCGAGGCTTAGAGAAATTTAAAGGAGTAGGCCGCCGATTTGAGTTAAAAGCGCAAATCAACAAAATTTCCCTCTTTGAGGATTATGCCCACCACCCTACGGAAATCAAAGTAACCCTGGACGCTGCCAAATCAGGTTGGGGGCGCCGAGTTCTAGCTGTCTTTCAACCCCATCGTTATACTCGCCTCGCTCACCTCATGGATCAATTCGCCACTTGTTTTAACCAAGCGGATACCCTCATCATCACTGAAATTTATCCAGCGGGAGAAAAACCAATACCGGGGATATCGGGTCAAAGACTTTTCCAAGCCATTCAAAATTATGGGCACAAAGATGTTTATTTTGAGCCCGATATGACTAAAATTCCAGCTCTGGCCAAAAAACTTAGTCAAGAAGACGATATGATTTTTATCCTTGGAGCAGGGAACATTTACCGAATTATCCCTGAGATCATCAAGGTTCTAGGAGGTAAAAAATAGTCATGGCTGTTCGATCGGCAACTATCATTCAACCAAAATCAAGATATATCCATTCCCTTCAACCCCTAGCCAGCAAAAAAAGAAAAATCCGGCAACTCACCCGGAAAAAAATACGGGTGACACCTTTTCATACGCTAGTTGTCTTCATTCTTTTTTGTGGTTTCTTTTTTGGCCTCCAACGCCTTTATCTATTTCTTATTACCTGGGATAATCTAAACATCTCGGCCATAGAAATAAAATGTTCTCATGAAAAGCTTACTCAGCAAGTCGCCCAAGTTTTTACCTCCTACCCTTTGGGGAACATTCTCATCTGTGATTTAGATCTCTGGCAACAAAGAGTTCGGGCTTTTCCATGGGCTAAAAAAGTCACCATCAGGAAAAGCCTGCCGGCGACTCTTCTCATCCAAGTTGAAGCCCGACAACCAGCAGCCAAGCTTATGAAAAATAATCAATGCTGGTTAATCGACCGTCAAGGCATTTACTTGGAAAAAACAACACCTCAAGAACATCCCGCCCTTCCTTTAATCATTGATCCTAGTCGAACCAATTCCTCTCCTCTCCTCCAAGTCGTTTGGCAATTTTTAGATGAACTCCGCCAGACTCCTTTTTCTCCATCTGATCTTGCCTGGATAAAAATTACTTCTCCTTCTGGAATTACGATTTGCTGGGAAGAAGACAAGACTCCCATTTTATTGGGCAATTCTCAATTTAAACAAAAATTAACTTTTTACCACCAAACTCAAGCAGTGCTGGACCAATACCGTCCCTTGGAATACGTGGACCTTAGATTAGAGGGAAGGGTGTATTTTCGACCAAGTAATCCCTCACCAGCTTCCCCCGCCACCAGTGCTGCTGAGGAGGAAAATCATGGCTAAAAATGGTTATATTGTCGGCCTGGACATCGGGACGAAAAAAACAACCGCCCTTATCGGAGAAATCACTGAAGAAAATAAAGTGGAAATAATCGGTGTCGGCACAGCCGAGTCCCGGGGCCTCCGCAAAGGGGTCGTGGTTAATCTAGAAACCACCGTCGAGTCTATAAAAAGGGCTCAAGAAGAGGCGGAATTAATGGCCGGCGTGGAAATTGATTCGGCTTACATTGGACTCTCTGGAGCTCACATTAAAAGTTTTAATAGCCGCGGGGTTATCGCTGTCTCGGGAAAAAATCGGGAAATCACCCGAGAAGACATCAAAAGAGTTATCGATCAATCGAAAGCTGTATCCATTCCTCCTGACCGCGAAATAATCCATATTATACCCCAGGAATTTGTGGTTGATGAACAAGATGGCATTAAAGACCCTCTGGGAATGAGTGGCATTAAACTGGAAGTAAATGTTCACATCGTTACCGGGGCGATAACTTCGGTTCAAAACTTAAAAACATGCATCACCCGGGCAGGCATTGAAATCGAAGAAATTGTCTTAAACCAGATTGCCGCCAGTCATTCTGTTCTTACCCATGATGAGATGGAGCTCGGAGTAGGTCTCATCGACATCGGAGGTGGAACCACGGAAATTGCCATTTTTGAAAGAGGCAGCCTCTGGTACACATCGATAATTCCCATTGGGGGTGACAACTTTACTAATGATATTGCTGTTGGCCTACGAACCCCCATTCCCGAAGCTGAAAAAATCAAGAAAAAGTACGGATGCGTCACCGCCCCCCTTGGGGACGAACAAGAAACTATCGAAGTTCCTTCCGTGGGAAAAGGGAAAAAAGCCCGCATCCTCTCCCGTCAACTCCTCGCTGATATCATTTATCCCCGGGCAGAAGAAATTTTCCGTCTCGTTGATAACGACATCAAACGCACAGGCTTTGAAAAATCACTAAATTCGGGAATTGTTCTTACCGGGGGCACGGCCCTTCTGGAGGGTCTGGAAGATGTGGCCGAAGAAATTTTCGACTTACCAGTGCGCCGAGGAGATGTAAGCGGCGTAGGCGGCTTAGTCGATAGAGTAAGCACCCCTGACTATGCTACAGCCGTTGGGCTGGTGCTTTACGGATATAAAAAATGGAAAAGCCGCGGCTTTTCCCGAGAAGGCAAAAAAGGCTTCTGGGCCAAATTCCGTGACTGGCTCAAAGAAGCATAAGGAGGAAAAACATGAGCGAAGAATCCCGGAGCAAATTAAAATTTCATTTGGTCGAAGAAGAACCAGGAGCTAACATCAAAGTCATTGGCATTGGAGGCGGTGGAGGGAATGCTGTTAATCGCATGATCGAAGCCAGGATTGAAGGGGTAGAATTTATCACCATCAACACCGACCTCCAAGCCTTGAGCACGAATCAGGCTCCCACCAAGATTCAGATCGGCCGAAAATTGACCAAGGGGCTCGGCTCTGGTGGGAGACCAGAAATTGGTAAACAGGCAGCACTCGAAGACACTGAAAAGATTGTTGAAATTCTCCAGGGAGCCGACATGGTCTTTCTCACCGCTGGATTGGGAGGAGGAACGGGCACAGGCGCTACTCCGGTCATTGCTAGCTTGGCCTCGGAACTTGACATTTTGGTGATTGCCATTGTGACCCTTCCTTTCAATTTCGAGGGAAAAATAAGAACCGACCAAGCCACCGAGGGTCTCACGGAACTCCGGGGTGCCGTGGACACAGTGATTTCCATTCCCAACGAACGCCTGTTGCAAACGGTAAACCTCGACACTTCTATCCAAGATGCCTTTAAGATGGCTGACGATGTTCTCCGTCAAGCTGTCCAAGGCATATCGGATTTAATTACCCGTCCTGGACTAATCAACCTCGATTTTGCCGATGTTAAATCCATCATGAAGGGAATGGGGATGGCCTTCATGGGTACAGGTCTAGCCTCAGGAGAAAACCGGGCTATCGAAGCTGCTCAAAAAGCTATATCTAGCCCTCTTCTGGTGGACACTTCAATTGAAGGAGCCCATGGCGTTTTAATTAATATCACTGGTGGAAAAGACATGACCCTTCATGAAGTATCCAAAGCCTCAGAACTAATTCATGACTTGGCTCATCCAGAGGCCAACATTATTTTTGGTACCGTCATTGATGAGAATTTAAAAGAAATGGTTAAAGTTACAGTGATTGCCACTGGCTTCGAACAACCAAGCCGCAGTAAGCCCATAACCAGAGACCATTTTACCCCTCGCAGTCAAACCCCTCCCCCCGTAGCCGTCCCTCAGGAAACACCCCCTTATCTGTTTGAACCCCAAGGAACAAACGATTCACTCTGGGATCGGCCAGCCTGGGAAAGACAATGGGATATGCTCGAGACTCCTTCCTTCATCCGGCGTAATAAGAGTGGTTCAATCCGTAAAATGACATCATGAAAAGGGCCGACATTGTTTTGCGGCGCTGCCGCCAGGTATTGACCTGCCAAGGAGTAGCTCCTAAAAGAGGTGGGGATTTGGCTAATGTTGGTTTACAGGAAAATGTCTCCTTGGCTATCGGAGAAGGAAAAATAATTTACTTGGGTCCTGATGAAGATTTATTCGCTACAGTGGCCACCGGCTCGGCAACAGAAATCCTGGAGGCGGAGAATTTAATTGTTTTACCGGGATTCATCGATTCACATACTCACCTTCCCTTTGCGGGTAGTCGGGAAGAAGAGTTTGCTCTTCGTCTCCAAGGATATACTTATCAAGAATTAGCGGCCCGAGGCTTAGGCATCCAAACAACGGTCAAGGCCACTCGAGAAATACCAGAGGACAAACTCTTAGAATTATGTCTCGCCCGCTGCGACTCAATGCTCCTCCACGGAACCACCACCGCCGAGGCCAAGAGTGGCTATGGGCTTAATCTGGCCGATGAAATTAAGCAATTAGAAGTCATTCGTCAGGCTAACCAAATTCATCCTCTCGATATTCTCCCTACCTATTTGGGGGCCCATGAAGTTCCACCTGAATATAAAGGCAACAAAAAAGCTTACCTAAATTTCATGATTAACAAAGTTTTGCCCGTCATCAAAGAGAAAAATTTGGCTCGCTTTGTTGATGTTTTCTGCGAAGAAGGGGTCTACGATCTTGAAGAAACGCGCTTCATCATCCGCGCCGCAAAAAAAATGGGCCTTGCTCCTCGGATTCATGCTGATGAATTTTCTCCTTTAGGAGGAGCCCGGTTAGCTGTGGAAGAAGAAGCTCTCTCAGCTGATCATCTCCTAGCTATTGATGACCAGGGCATAGCTCTTCTTGCTCAAAGTTCAACCGTCGCTACCCTCCTCCCTGTGGTTTCTCTTTTTCTTATGCAGGAGAAAAAGGCGCCTGCTCGGGAACTAATCCAAGCTGGGGCCGTGGTGGCTATTGCCAGTGACTTTAATCCTGGAAGTTCGATGACCGAAAATATGCTTCTAGTCATCCAATTGGCCGTTCTTCTTCTAAAAATGAAAATAGAAGAAGCCATCAATGCGGCCACGATCAACGCTGCTTTCTCTCTCGGAATAAGCCAAACCTGCGGGAGCTTAGAAGTGGGCAAAAAGGCAGATCTAATTCTCTGTGATATTCCCAACTATCTCCACTTGGTTTATCATTTAGGCATTAACCCTATTTACCATGTAATCAAAAACGGCCGTTGGGTGGTGAGGGAACGAAAGTTGGTTTATCTACGCCCCTCCAATTTTTAAATTAACTTAACTAGGAATGTTAACTTATTCTCTAGGGCAAGAAAGATTTTTCTAACAAATATCTATTGCCTTATGTTTTTAGAGCTTAATCATCCGTCAGTTTATCATCAAGAATTATTCCTTTTCTTTTGACTTTCATCTCCCCTTAAACCATAATATTTCTCAAGCATGGTGACCTATCTAATCATTGTGGCGGCCATTTGTTATCTTCTCGGCTCAATTCCCTTTTCTTTTCTCATTGCCTTTTATGGCCGAGGAATCGACCTCCGTTACCAAGGGGAAGGGAATGTCGGCGCCCGCAATGTCTGGCATTTAATGGGCAAAAACTACGGGGTGGTGGCCGCTCTGCTCGATGCCGGCAAAGGATATGGCGCTTACCTGGTGGGGCGTTCATTCAACCTTGATTTACCCTGGCTCTGGATTGCTGGGGTAGCCGTCATCTTGGGCCACGGTTTTCCTCTTTTCCTCAAAGGTCGCGGCGGAAAAGGAGCCGCGGCCGCCTTGGGTTTTCTCCTGGGTTTGAATCCCTTCGGTGTTCTTTTAAGTGGGGGATTAATGGGGATATTTTACTTGATAAGTAAAAATTTCCACATTGCCTTAGGAGGAGGCATGGCCGCAATTCCTTTCCTGTGGCTCTTTCTTTGTCATCGTTCACTTGAAGAAACTCTGAGCACCATTGGCTTTCTTCTGCTTTTAGGAGTCAAACGATTGATTGATGAGCCCCATATGAAAAAAATAAGAGAAATTTCGGGATGGTAAAATGCAATTCTTACCTTTGATGATAACCGGCCTCCTGTTTCTCCTATTTATTAATATGCTGTTCAATCTTCGGAACCTTAATGATGAAACCTTGACCCCAAGTTTAATCCCCGAAGAACACCCGATGCCTCTTGTTTCAATCCTCGTTCCAGCCCGTAATGAAGAACGTAATATTGCTGCCTGCCTTTTTTCCCTTATCAACCAAAATTATCCTCATTACGAAATACTAGTTCTTGATGACAACTCAACCGATAAAACTTTAAGCATTGCCCAAGAGGTGGCCCGGACCTCTCCTCGAGTAAAAGTAATTCGAGGAAGAAAACTTCCTCCCGGCTGGAAGGGTAAAAATTGGGCCTGTTATCAACTTTTCCAGAAGGCTCAGGGAGAATGGATTCTTTCAACCGACGCTGACACCATTCACTCCCCTGATTCCCTATCTTTAGCGATGATGATGGCCCAAAAAAATCAAGCCCATTTCCTCACCACTATTCCCGGTCTCATTATGAAAAGTTGGTCTGAGAAACTTATCCTTCCCATAATTCATTTTGTTTTTACCGTGCTCGTTCCATTTCATCTTGGACAATATTCCAAAATCTGTCGATTGCCCATTGGGATTGGCCCTTTTCTCCTCGTTAAGAGAAACTTTTTGGATAAAATCGGCAGTTATGAGGCTATTCCAGAGGCTATCGTGGATGATTTAGCTTTGGCTAGTCACGTTCAAAATAATGGTGGTCAGATTACGGTTATTGACGGCTTAAAATTACTCAAAGTTCGTTTCTATCGTTCTTTTGCTGAAATCTGGCAGGGTTTTTCAAAAAATGCTTATCCAGCTCTAGGGGCCCATCCCTATTTAGTCCCAATCATCATTGTGGCTGCTTATCTTCTTTTCATTCAACCCTATCTAAAACTATGGCTAGCTATTCAGTCCGGACATGAGTTAACTCTTCCCCTCATCCAAGTTTTTCTCATCTCAATGATGAAAATATTTTTAGCTCTTAAGTTTGAAACAAGTTTTATCTTTGGCCTTCTCCATCCCTTAAGTATCGCCATCTGGTTGTTAATTCTTATCAACTCCATGCGATTATCTCTTTTCAAGAAAAAGCTCGAATGGAAAGAAAGATATTATCCTATTGATTGAGCAACAATAATCACCGGAGAACTCAACTTAATTTTCCTTAATCTCATTTTTTCGAGAGGGAAAAAAATCTAAATTCAGCTAATCTGAAAACAGCAATTTCTGTTCGCCAAAAATACAGAGTGGTGTAAAGGGAGGCTGTTAGATCTTTTATTCTCCAATTAATTATAAATTGGCAAAGCCAAAAAAATTTGATTCAAGTCCTTTAAAAAGGAGGCTCTTGCGGGGGACAACCTTTCATAGCTACTTCCTCATCTTGTTGATTCCAACATGTTATTTATCGGCTTTGTCCCCAAGGGAGGGGAAACAAAATCGAACGAAAGGCGAAGGAGAAGGTAGGAGCCACATTGAATATTTAGCCTTCCGGAACCCTCCCTCAAAGGAAGCCGACCGCCTCGGGCGCCGAGCGCCTATTGAGCACGGCTCGTTTAGAGTTTTGAAACTCATCTTAACAGAGAATAAAGTCCAAAGGCCCGAATTGATCGGGCGCAGTTTCGCCGGCGCCGAGAAGGGCGGTGAAGGAATGGCCTTAAAAATCTCGACCGAAGCGGAAACATTTTCCTTCGCCTTAACATAGCAACTCATTCCCGTCACTTGGGGACAAGCTCTACTTATCCATTGGATATGGAGAAAAATAGCTTTTTTATGAATTATTCATGATTCTAGCTCAAGGTAGTAAATAATTAAAAATTAAAGTCAATCTCTCAAAAATACTCACCAGTCGATAGCCTAGAATCAGAAACCAACTTTTTCAAGAAATTTAGAATCAGGCACCTCTTAAAATACTAATTGATTAGTGTTTGTTTCAGCCTGTTTATTATTCCTAACTGTTAAATCCTTCAATGTTGACAATCTTAAACTTGGTTGGCAAAGAAATATCTTGGTTGGCTATTTCCCTTTCCTCTCAATTAAATTAATAGCCTCTAAGGAGGCTTTTTTAATAAGATTCCGGTAAGAAGGAAGCGAGGCGGCCTTTTTAAGGAAAGGAATTTGCTTTTTATCTCCTGTTTTTCCCAAGGCTCTCAAAGCCTCGGCTTGAGCTAAATAACTATCCTCGCGGGTGAAACACTCTCTAAAAAAATCAGCCAATCTTGGTTGGCGAAACTCTCCCAGTGCCTGCAAAGCTGCCGCCCTTACTTGGGAGTGCCTATCACTACACTTCTCCTTGAGAACTGAAATAAATTTGCTATCCCTCCAGGCTCCAATTGTTTCCACCGCTGCTTTTCTCACCGCCCAAAAAGCATCACCTTGAGCAATCCCGGACACGGTTTTCACCACGCGGGGATTATTCTTAAATTTGCCGAGCTCTTTGGTTGCCCACATTCGCCCGATAATATCATCGTTGGTGGCCTGATAAAGAAGTTCTTCCACACTTTTGGGAAATGTCCATTCTTTTAGAAGATAATTACCGCGGTCAAAGCGCACGAGAAGAGGCTTTGCTTGGAGAGGAAACTCAAAATACTCTTCTTGCTTTGTTATCCATATTTTATAAATAATTTCCTTGTTATTGGTTTTATAAATAAGGTGCTTGTTATTAGTTACGTTTGGATCAATCTGTTCTTGCCCTTTTCTCTGGGTAATCCCAATCAACACAGGAAATTTGTAGATGGGGATACCTCGGGACGTGTCCTGGACTTGCTTAATCATCAGGCCCAGGACCTTTCTCTCCTCATTCCACTTAGTGTTTACTTCCAAGACAGGATGGCCAGGCTTGAAAAGCCATTGTTCAAAAAACCAGTCCATATTTTCGCCGGTAACTTCTTTTACCGTCTTCATAAAGTCATGAGTATCTACGGGCTGGAATGAATATTTATGGAGAAATTCTTTTGAAACCCGAAAAAACGCCTTATCCCCGAGAATAAATCGCAACATATGAAGCACACAGGCTCCTTTAGGGTAAGAATGAGCATCGAATACATCCTGGGGAACATCATAATGGTCAGTGACAATCGGGCGAATGTATTTTGTTTTGGCCTCTCTCAAGTAAGAATTTTTATTATTAAGCAACTCGATCGCGCCTTCTTGAGGACCTCGCTCATAGTCATAATAAAGATATTCGAAGTAAGTAGCAAAACTCTCGTTCAGCCAGACATGTTCCCAGCTACGCAAAGTGATCAGGTCACCCCACCATTGATGAGCCAACTCGTGGGAGACAATGCCGATGCTGGAAAAATCCTTTTCAGCTTTTTCATCATGGATGATTCGGTAAGTCATGGCCGTAGCCGAGGTGCTCTCTGCCCCACCCCCCAAAGGCACCGACACTTGGTCATACTTGGCCCAGGGATAAGGGGTGCCGAAGGTTTTAATAAAAAATTCCATCATTTTCGGAGTTTTCTCGTAGGAACGAAGGGCATCCTTTACATGTTGGGGAAACACCCAGTAGTTAATCGGGATATTTTGGTAGCGATCCCGAAGAACCTCGTAGGGCGCTGCCGCCAGAAAAATTAAATATGTCGAATGGGGCTTATCCTGAAGCCAATGATAGGTCACCGTTCCTTCCTCCTGGTTTCTGACCATCCTGACCAGCCGCCCATTAGAAGCAACCTTGTTAGGCTCTTTAACCGTAGCAATAATTTCATTAGTCACTTTATCATTGGGGTAATCGTAACAGGGAAACCAATGATGAACCCCATCGGGCCAGGAATCAGAAGCGACCAAGGCCGGGTAGTCAGCTGAAGCATCATAAAAGCGAAGTCCTTTCTTGCTGACATTATCTTGGTGAGCCTGGGGGTCACTTTCATAAAAAACAGTTACTGAAAATACTTCGCCAAAGCGATAAGCTCGTTCCAGATCAATTATTAGTTTTTTATCTGTCTGCTGAAAAACAAGCGGTTCTCCCCACTGATTAATCACTCGCTCAACCTTAAAATCCTCAGCATCCAGTTCAATTCTCTTTAACTCTTCTCGAAGTGAACTGAAAGTGAGAGTCGCTTCCCCAGTAAAAGATTTATGGTCAATATCCAGTTTAATTTTGATTAAGTAATGCTGGGCATCAAAAGTTCTACTTCTCTCCCACTGTCGTGGTTTTTGACTGTAATCAATTTGTTGAGCACAAAGGCTATTAGGCCTATTTAGAAGGCAAGTTACCCCCAAAATAATAATGGCCATAGCTTTGATGACTAGTAAATTTTTTTTCATTGTTTTTCTCCTCTTGGAATTAAAGTTTCCCTTATCACTGGTTAATATGGAGAAGATCTTAATCTATCAATAAACTTTATTCCTTTTAAGCACCTGGATAATTCCCTCTTCTTTCATTAGCTCTTCTATTTCCTCCACCGTTCGAGGAAGCCCCTCGCCCAAATTAATATAACCTTCCTCAGTGATGACAATCGTATCTTCCAGGCGAATTCCAATTTCTTCCTCGGGGTGAATAACTTGAATATCGCAGGCAAAAACAAAGCCCGGTTTTAAAACTTCACCTGCCCCAGAAAAAGTGGCCATCACATCATGGGTGGCCAATCCCACCGAATGATTATATCCACCATAGCGAATCTCTCCTCGAACCTGATGATCCTCAGGAGAGAGACCCTTCTTTTTTAAGTATTCTTTTATTTTCTCCCCAACCTGTTTTAGGGTTATCCCCGGCCGGTAAGAATCCAAACAAGCTTGACGCACTAGAAATGCTTTTCGATAAAGCTCTCGCTGGCGGGGCGAAAATTTCCCGTTAACCGGAAAAGACGTGGAGAGGTCAACATTGTAATACTTATAATCAGGCCCGGCATCCAGGATGACAAATTCACCATCCTGAAGAGTGCGGTCATAGCGGTGGTAATGGCCAAAGGCATGGTTTTTTCCCGACATAATAATGGTGTAAAAAGCTAGGTCTTGGGCTCCTTCCTTGAGACAGACATATTCAAAAAGCGCGGCTAATTCTTTCTCGGTAACCCCCGGAGCAGCAGAACGAATGACTGCCCGGTGAGCTTTGACCCCGATCCGGCCAGCCTCACGCAATATTTTTATTTCTGCCGGTGATTTATATTTTCTTAAATCCCAAACAACTGGCGAAATGTCTTCAACTTTGACCAAAGGGAACTTAGCTCTTAATTGAAACACAAATTGGAGCTCCCGGGTAAGACGCTGGTCAAATAAATTAAGAACCATCGTTCGCTGGAGAGCATTGTATTTCTCTCGTGTGTTCTCTCTCATTAATTCTTCAGGATAAAACATGGTATAAATAGTTCGCCCTTGATTGTTAAGACGAGAAAGATAAGCAGAAAATTGCTCTATCGGTAGAACTTTCTCTAGTCCGGTTACTTTCAGGGGATCACGAACCAAGGAGAGTGGAATTCCCTCGCCTTCAGCTTCTTTTTCACCAATGGTGAAGAACAGAATGCTTTCTTTTCTTAAACCATCAATCACCAAGACAGCCCCAGGAATTTCCACCCCACAAAAGTACATCATTGTGTTGTTCTGATAAAATTGGGTATCGTTGGGGGGTGAAATGGCCCCAAGAAAGACAGCCACCCCATTATCAAGGTGATCCATTAATTGCTGTCGTCGTCGAGCATATTCTTCGGGAGTAAATATTAGGGTAGCTGAAAGACAACTGACCACCAGCCAGCTGCCCAAAAAAATGGCCAAGCTAATTTTAAAAACCCCGTAAAATCGTAGTTGACGACTCATTATTCACTCTTCTTCCTTTCCCTTTCTAAGAAAAAAAAGGCTAATTTAAATGTTTAATTGGTATCGTTACTTTCCCCCCTAGTCCAATTCTTTTATATAAATGTTGCGAAAATAGACTGAGGAGTCGGGGTCGTGATTCTGGAGGCCGATATAACCTTCAGGGGCAAAATCTTTAACTTTTCCCCGGGGTTCAGCCTCCCAATCAATGATTTTTATCCCGTTGAGGATTACCTGGAGATGGCTACCTTGAAAGGTAATCTGCATATGATTCCATTCTCCCGGTGCTTTAAAAGCATCTTTACTCGGGGCCTGAGCATCATAGACAGCTCCAGTTTTATGAATTCCTTCCCCGGCATCATAAATCTGAATCTCAAAACTATGGTAAATATAATCATTGTTGGTGGGAACCTCAGGAACCCGCAGGAATATCCCCGAATTGGTGGTCGAGTGGGAGACTTTGTATTCTAAATCAAGGATAAAATCAGCAAACTTCTTTTCACTAAACCAGAAAAGACCCATTCCCCCGTGAGATTTTAACACTCCTCCTCGGGGATCAAGTTCAAAATACCCGGGACCATAATGGTTCCAGCCATGTTTGTTATACTGCCTTCGCCAACGAGAGATTAATGCTTGGAAGCCTTCATAGTAAGTAGCTTTCCGCAGGTAATCAAGGCTTTGGGCAAGGGCGGGAAGAGGGTTATCCACTTCTTCCTCGTTCTCATACTCAATGCTCATAAATCCAGCATAGTCCTGCCGGGAAAGCTCCGCCAAAACATCATGGATATTGGCTTTCCCCTGGCCCACCGGCACATCGTAAACTCCTCCAGTGCCAAAATCGCTTCTATCTTTAAGATGGACATCCCGGATTCGACCAGATAACAGCCGCAGGGCCTCCACCGGTACTCGGCCGGCTCGCATCCAATGGCCCACATCCGCACAAGAGCCAAATCTTTCATCTCGGTTGCTAACTTTTTCCAGTACTGTTTCAGGAAGAGCATATTTTGAGGGCAGCGGATGATTGTGAATAGCAATATCAAGGTCATATTCGCGGGCTAACTTCTCTAAGACAGGAAAAGCTTCATCGCGAGGTTCGGTCACAATAATCCAGATTCCCATCTGCCGGGCAAAATCAAAAACCTGCCGGATACTCTCTTCGGTCACTCCGACATCCACTACTCCATAGCTCACCAATTTCAAATCCAATTGCTGAAGAGCGTCTTTGACAGCAGCAATTTCTTTATCCTCCATCTCATGAGAAAACTTCCGGTCGCCAAATTCGCCGCCTAATCTTTGACCAGGATAAGCTTGCAAGTAACGAATTCCAAGCTGCTTAATCTTCGGGAGAGCCTCAAAGAAAGAAAACTTCCGGAAGGTCCACAGCTGGACAGCCACCGGAAATTTCTTGATCCTCACCGTCGAGTAATCCACCTGAACCTTTCCTCCCTGGGAAGAAATGGTGGCTGTTTCTCTCATTTCTTGTTGACAACTAACTAAAAGAAAAATAATCAAAAAGATAAAAATTAAACAATTTTTTCCCTTTTTCCTCATTTTACACTCCTTAAGATCAACCTCGAGCTAATCTCGCCCGATAAAATAAGATTAATAATTTCACCTAAAATAAATTACTTTAATTAATCTTTAGTAGATAAATTTTCATGATGATTCAGTCCAAAAACCTGTTACTTCCCTCCTTCTTCCCTGGGAAAATTACTTTCGGGGATTCCACTCACCCCGGGCTACTGCCGGGACAAAGTCATCAAGTCCGGGAATAGGAAATTCAATGGTTCGCTCTTGTTCGAGGCTCATATAAGCCGCCATCAACAGCTCAGTTACATTAAGGCCATCGCTGAAATTCTCCTCAGGCCGCCGGCCTGCCAAGAAAGACTGGATCATATGGCGATTTTCATCAACATACCCATATTCCACTTCTTCACAGGGGATAACCGGCATTAAGCCAGTCTCAGCATTTTGCTTTTCGATAAAATCCTCGCCAGCCTCTCCCTTAACCTGGCGGCTGAAGAAAACCCGCAGGCTCGAATCCAGGGTATTGACCATTACTGAATATTCGGGCCCAAAGAGCTCCATCGTTAATCGCAAACCCGCTCCCACATAGCACCAGGAAGTGGTGGTTTCCACCACCAACATATCCCCTTTCTCGTCGCGATACTCAATCAGCGAGCGGGCAAAATCTTCGGCGGGGCGCTGTTCATAATCGGTTTTTCCGCCGCTTCGCTCCCGAAGCAGGCGAGCATAATGCGGGTGTTGCCATTTAAGACAGGTGGCATATGCCGTCAGCTTAACCGGAGTAAGAGTTTCCCGCGGTTTGCCTGGAGGAGTCAGCATAAAACGTGCTTCCTCGACAGAGTGACACATCATATCGTTTAACACTCCCCCACCCTGGAGACTGCCTTCCCAAAACCAAGGTTCATGCGGCCCACTATGTTCTTCGGCTGCCCGAGCCAAATACGGGCGGCCACAAAGCGGGGCCCCTCTTCGCCAGATTAACTCCTTACCCCGCATCACTGCCGGAGCAAAGACCTGATTTTCCAAATAACCATCAAGAAGGCCTCCTTTTTGGGCCAATTCAAGCATTCTTCGGGCTTCTTTAACATTGCGTCCTAAAGGTTTTTCGCAGGCCACACCAATCAGTTCGCCTCGGCCCCTCTCGAGAGTATCCACTATTTCCTCCATAACTTCCAGCCGGGTATAGTTGGGGGAACAGATCCAGATAGCATCGATGGCTGGGTCAGCAACCATGGCTGAGAGAGAATCATAAACCTTGGGTTCCCCAACTTTCAACTCTCTAGCTAGCGCCGCTGCCTCCTCTGCTCGCTCTCTTCGTCGGGAAACTATACCAAGTACATCAGCATCCCGCACTCCCACCCAAGACCGTAGATGAAAGCGGGTGATAAAGCCGGCGCCGATAAAGCCAACTCCTAATCTTTTTTTGGTCATCGGATACCTCACTCTATTTTTTATTTATTTTATGATTATTTTACCTTTCATTATCGCCTTAATGGCTCAAAACAAAATTAGCTCCATTCAGCTGGTTAATTAATTGGCTAATTAGAAGCAAATTAAC
>DQWD01000036.1 GCA_011042725.1 Candidatus Aminicenantota bacterium
GATTTATTTCAATAATGCAGTGTTATCGTCTTTAATTGGTAAAATCTCTGGGGGCAAAAAGAACCCTCTTGGAAGGAAAAAATAAATAACCCATGACGGAACAAAGCCCTATCCCCTCGCCAGACTTTTCATCATCTCCACCAAAACTATCTCCTGATAACCATAACTATCCCCGCCATCTTACTTTTCTCGAATTACTGGCCGTATTTGTGGTCGGTGGAGGTTTTCTTCTTAGTGGCACTCAAACGGAAAATCCATTTCTCATTTTGATGAGTATTATTGGCTCTTGGCTCCTCATCCATTTCTTCCTCAAGCTTCGCCAGAGTTCCTGGCAAGAATTTGGGTTTCACCCTCCCCAGAGCTGGCCCCAAACTCTGGCTTGGGCCATTGGGGGAACCATCACTTTTCACCTGGTTATTGGTCTAGTTATTAAGCCTTTAATCTCTGGTTGGTTGGGAACCGAACCTGATACCAGTCGCTTCGACCCGGTACGGGGAAATCTCTTGGCCTTGCTTTTTGTCCTCTTCGTTGTTTGGACAACGGCGGCTTTTGGTGAAGAAATGATTTTCCGCGGCTTCTTTCTCAACCGTTTGCAAGAGCTGGGAGCTAAAAAGCCCTTCTCCCTAGGTCTGGCCATTCTCTTAAGTTCTGTTTTTTTTGGGCTGGGGCATTCCTACCAAGGCCTAGCCGGAGTAATATTAACCACTATTGTCGGGCTCATTTTCTGCCTGTTTTACCTGCTGAGCGGCAAAAATCTTTGGGTGAGTATTCTTATCCATGGTCTTTACGACACCTCGGCTTTCATCATTCTCTTTCTAAACCTTGACCGCTAATCCGCTAAATTTTTTTTATTATTATATTTACCCGAAAAACAAAAGCAGCCGATTTTCTTGGGTATCGCAATGTTTAATTTTCAAGAGAGAAAGTTGTCTTGAGTACTCGAACATATCTAGAACCATTTTCAAATTCGCCAAAGAAAAGAAAATGATAAAGTATTTTAAAAATAGGTTTGGGGGAAGCATTAATCTGGCAGACAAAACACACCCCAAGCCGCAGAGACGGCCAGAAAAGGCCAAAAACCAGTTAGATGTCTACCTGAACAAAGAAAAAATCATGAAAAGTAATCAGGCAAAGCCTCGGAATCCAAGAAGAATTCCTGCAAGACCAGGGGTAGCAGCCATATCCGCATCATCGCCTTCATCACCAACTACGCCTGGTGGAGAGAATCATCAAGCACCTCAAGCTGACCTTCGTTGCCTAGAGACCTCCTCCCCCTTATGTGGTTTCACAAGAACTCCTGATAGCAACCAAGGAGATAGGGGAATATTTCTGAGGGCCTGGGCTGCTATTTTTTGCTCATTCGAGGGCAGGCTTTTTTAATAGGTGAGTATTTTGCCTATTTTGTCGTTTTCGTTTTTTGTCTTACCCTTGACCCCTTCTCTTTCCCGTGATAAGCTCATTCTAGGATGCCGAGAGGCGGAAATTGCGGGGAATTGTGAGAAGTTTGCCACTACCACAAAAATGAAATTCCTGTCTTTTAAAAAAATGAATAATTGTCTTTGTGCTATCCCAGAAGATTTTCACAATTTATCCGGGCATTTGATTCGGATGCCAAATTCGGTTACCTTACTAAGTTTCCTTTCAATCAACGATGATCAATGCCACAAACACCTGCTAGTCTTTGTTAATTATTTCCAATCCATTAAATGCACTGCCTTGTTACTTTACGACCCCATTGAAATGAATAAAGACTCCGCGCTGGCCCTCTTGGCTGACGGGGTGATTTATTTGGACAGAACTTTATCGCAATCCCGTGTAATAGATTTGCATAAGATTGAAATTCAAAAATTAAGTAGCTCGGATTATTGTCCGGGTCACCAATAAAAAATACATTACGGAACTGAGCGTTATGAAAAAGAGAACAATTCTTCTTTCGGTAAAAAACCCGGCCGATTACAATCTGCTTGCCGATTTACTGCAAAAGGAAGGATACCGGGTAGAAAAACTTACCGGCGCCAACAAAATGGAGCTTGCAAAGAAAGCCGATGCTGTTCTGGTTGACGAAGTAACCGGCCTAAAGGTCTGTTCATTCCTGAAAGAAATAAAAGAATCAGCCAAGCCGTTTCTTCCACTTCTGGCTTTATTGCCTGAAAAAGCTCCGGCGGAACCCTGGCTGAACAAAGGTTTTGATGATGTTATCCGGATGCCCGTCGGGAAAGCCGAGTTCCGCTCACGGATAAATTCATTTTTGAAACTACGCGCCCAATCGGAACAGATTATTGAAAGCAGCGAGCAGAAGTACAAAGCCGTTTTTGAAGCCACCGGAACAGCAACCGTAATCGTTGACGAAGACACAACAATTGTCCTTGCAAACAATGAATGTGAGAAAATTACTGGATATTCCCCCGCCAAGCTTATCGGGAAAAGCTGGACCGAATTCGTTTACAAAGAAGATTTGCCGTTGATGCTGAGCCGGCTCAAGGCGCACAGAGAAAATCCTAAGTCAGTTGAAAGAAAATATGAAGTTCGCCTGATCAATGCCAAAGGAGAAATCAGAAATATTATTCTTTCTATTGCCATGATTCCCGGCACTAAGCAAAGTGTGATCTCCCTGCTGGATATCACCGAGCGCAAGCAGGCGGAAATGGCGCTGAAGAAAAGTGAAGAAAAATTCCGTACATTGATAGAAAATTCATTGGATATGATTCAGATAGTTAATAAAAAAGGTATCCTTACCTATGTTAGTCCCTCAGTTCAACGGATTCTGGGATACAAGCCTGAAGAACTAATTGGTAAACCGAGCGCTGCAATAGTCCATCCCGAGGACCTTCCAGTAGTTACCAAAGGTTTTGAAAAGATACTTAAAAATCCTGAAAAGCCTTTAAGTACAATTTGCCGATATAAACATAAAGATGGAACTTGGAGAATTCTTAAAGGTATCAGTACTAACCAACTCAATAATCCTTCTATAAATGGGTTTCTTTCAAATACACGCGACATCACCGAGCACAAGCGAGCAGAAGAGGAATTAAAAAACTCAGAAGAAAGACTTAAGATCATGTTTGAATATGCACCGGATGCTTATTACCTGAGTGACCTTAAAGGATATTTCATTGATGGAAACAAAGCTGCCGAAAATTTAGTTGGATATAAAAAAGAAGAAGTAATAGGGAAAAGTTTTCTAAACCTTGATCTCTTATCTGCGAAAGAATTACTTAAAGCGTCTAAGCTTTTAGCGAAAAACCTTCAGGGTAAAGGTACCGGACCGGATGAATTCACTTTAAATCGTAAAGACGGCAGTCAAGTTTCAGTGGAGATTCGAACTTATCCTGTAAAAATCAAAGGTAAAACTGTAGTTCTTGGAATTGCACGAGATATCACCGAGCGGAAGAAAGTGGAAATGGCGCTGAAGGAAAGCGAGGCAAAATTCCGCTTGCTATTTTCAGAAATGACAGAAGGTGTCTATCTCCATGAAGTTATCTATAACAAGAGAGGGAAAGCAATTAATTATCGAATAATTGAAGCGAATCCAGCTTCTGAAAAACATCTCAATATAAAACCCAAATATGCCATAGGAAAATTGGCAACAGAACTATACCGAACAAAAGAAGCTCCATTTCTTGATATTTTCGCAAAGGTGGCAGAAACGGGCAAAAGTGTGACATTCGAAGAATATTTTCCGCCGATGAAAAAATATTTCCATATCTCGGTATATTGTCCGGAGAAAGGAAAATTTGCAACAGTATTCACTGATATCACCCAACGCAAGCGCGCCGAAGAGCTGTTAAAACAAAATGAATACCTGCTGCGTCAGGTGCTCAATACCAATCCGGCTGTCATATTTGTCAAGGATAAAGACTCCCGAATTCTGTTAGCCAATAAAGTCATGGCAGCCTTCTATAACCTGTCTGTTGAAGATGTCATTGGTCAACGCCAATCCGACCTGCATCGCCGGTTCGGGGCAGATCCGAAACAGATCCAGAAGTGGCTGGCTAGTGATAAAGAGGTAATTGAAACCGGTCAGCCCAAACATATGATCGAACCGGGAACGGACAGTCAGGGCAGACAGATCTGGTTTAGGACAGGGAAATATCCAATCAACATTGGAAAAGGCCGGCGCGGCGTTTTGGTTATTTCCGAAAACATCACGGAACAAAAAAAAGCCGAAGAACAAATTCAAAAAGAGCTTCAAGAAAAAGAATTGCTGCTCCGCGAACTCTATCACCGGACCAAAAACAACATGCAGGTGATTTCCGCTATGTTGCGGCTCAGGGCGCGAACTATGCCCGATGAAACGGTAAGAGCCTCATTCCGGGATATTGAAATGAAAATTCGTTCAATGGCTCTGGTGCATCAAAAACTATACGAATCACAGGATTTGTCTTCGTTGAACCTGAAATCCTATTTCAACGATTTAATTTCTGGGCTCCGGCAAAGTTTTCTTTCGGAAGCTGATAAAATTCAATTCCATTTTGATGCACCTGAAGATATACACGTCTCAATTGATGCGGCTAATCCGCTTGGATTGATATTGAATGAACTGCTCACCAATGCGGTGAACCACGCGTTTCCTGCCGAAAAGAAGGGAAAAATCTGTGTGGTATTAAAAAAGGATGCTCAAAAAAGGCTAATCATTGAAGTCTCCGACAATGGCGCAGGATTCCCCGAAGGTTTTGATGTGGAAAAAGACAGCCATTTGGGATTGCAAACAGTAATAGAGCTGGTCAGGCATCAATTGGAGGGTAAGATCACTTTTACAAATAAAAAAGGATTAAAGTGCCGGATTGTGATTGAGAAAGAATTGTACACACCGAGAGTCTAAAAGATGATAAAGCCATTCAAGGTGCTCGTTGTGGAAGATGAGGTATTGACAGCGAAAAGCCTGAAGCTGGATATTGAAGATCTTGGGGTGAAAGTGCTTGGCCCGGTGGCCAAAGGCGAGAATTCCGTTGACATCGCACTCAAGGAGAATCCAGATCTTATTTTGATGGACATCCGGCTTTCAGGCAGCATGAACGGAGTCGAGGCTGCCCAACAAATCCTGTTAAAAAAGAAAATCCCCATTGTATTTATGACCGGTTTTGCGCTGAAAGATATCAAAGATCAAGCACAAAAATTAAATCCTATAGATTATCTTGAGAAACCAGTAGATATAAACAGAATAAAACAAATCATTGAAGCGTTGAAAACCAATTTATGATTTAAATACAGATAGGCCGCTATAACCATTGTGTTAACTTGGTTTGAAAAACGCACTATCTTTTCATTGTTTTTTCCTGATGCAAAGGAGTGACTTCTTAAAGAGCTTAAATACAAAGACAAAAAAGAGACCGGGATATTAAACGGACGATCCTTTACGTCCAACAAGAGGGGGAGCAAAAGGCAGGAAATGCCAAGGACCCGTTGAATAAAACCAAACCGAATCTCCTCAGAATTGATCTGTGCTTTTATTTTCTGGAAAAAGAAAATACCAGACTCTAAAAGGAACATCCTAAGAAAATCAAAAATTATTATTTTGACGGCATAATTAAAGAGGACGAATTGGCGTCCGATTACAAATTAAAGAACGGGGCCTCTCAGAGTTGGAACGCACTAAAGTTGAGGCGAAAGGTCTGGACAAAACTATAGATTTGAGAATAGACCTGGAATAGTGTAAAAAGGGGAATAAGATAGGAAGAAAAAATGAAGAACTTTAAAGACAAAAAGAATGCTGGAGACGGCAGGGGCTTAGGCCGGGGCGGAGGGCGCGGTCTTAAAGGAGGCGGCGCTTTTGGCCCAGGAGGGTATTGTGTTTGTGCTAAATGCGGCGCAAAAATACCGCACCAAAGGGGTGTCAAATGCACGGATATGAAATGCCCAAAATGCGGACATACCATGGTCAGAGAAGAGTTGCTGAATAAAAAACCAAAAAAATAAGGCTTTTTATTTGCACGATGATTCTCTCCACCACTTCATAAAAAAATGGCGATGAACATTTTTTTCTTTTGATTTTAAGGACATACATGCTTTCTATTAAAATGACAAATGAAATTTTTTTTGGCCAAGTTTTTACTTTCATTTTAATCGCCATTTTTTTAACATTAAAGAAAGCCAATGTTAAATTCAGATCTAGCTTATGCTCCCTTGTCACCATGAGATTGCTTCATCACTTTGTTCTTCGCCATAACACAACAACCTTGACTTGTTAGTTATCCAGGTTATTAAGCTTTTTACCTTAAATTTATGAAAAAGGAGGAAAAAAATGAGCTCTAAAAGGATCCTTCTCCTTATTGGTGTGCTTATCACAGTCTTTGCCCTCTTAAGCTCTTTTGCCAATCAGGCACCGGATTATGAAAAGGAGAATCTGAATGCTTACGAATACTGGGAAGGATGTACATCCATCCTGGTGGGGAAAAAGGCTTCGGCCGATGGTTCGACCATGACCACACACACCTGTGACTGCGGTATGTGCGATTGGACTTTCCGGTTTGTCCCGGCCGCTGATCATAAAGAAGGTGAGGTCCGCAAAATCTATCATATAAACCAGTACAGAACCTGGCCTCCTGAACAAGGAGTAAAATGGGAAAGATACAAGGATGATTATACAGGGCTGGATATTCCCCAGGTTCCCCACACCTATGCTTACATTCACGGCATGTTCGGTTACATGAACGAGAACCAGGTAGCAATAGGAGAATCCACTATCGGCTGTCAGCGAAAGATGAGAAACCCGACACCCTCAGCGAAATTCGATATTACCATGCTCACTCTCGTGGCCATGGAAAGGGCCAAAACCGCAAGAGAAGCTATTCAAATCATGGGGGAGCTGAGCACGACTTATGGATATGGATTCAATGACGGCGGTGAAATGCTAGCTGTCGCTGACCCGAATGAAGTTTGGATTTTCGAAATCATGCCTGTCGGCCCCCTTTGGACACCCGAAAGCGGTAAACCAGGTGCGGTGTGGTGTGCTCAAAGAGTTCCTGATGACCATGTGAGTGTTTGCCCTAATGAATCGCGTATCGGCGAAATCGACCTGGAAAATAAGGACTTTTTCATGGCCTCTTCCAATGTCATCTCTTATGCCATTGAAAACGGCTATTATGACCCAGAAAGCGGAGAGCCTTTTTCCTGGAAAAAAGCTTATTCACCTTCTCCGGGAAGCGCCCTCAGTTCCCAGGGAAGAAGAGGCAGGTTGTGGCGTTTTTATAACATTGTCGCTCCCTCTCTGAATTTAGGGCCGGACACAGAAGACATGGACCTCCCTTTTTCCGTAAAACCGGATAAAAAAATCTCTATCCAGGATGTCATGGCCATTACCAGGGATAAATACAAAGGAACATTGTTTGATCCCGCCAAAGGTATCAAAGGAGGCCCTTTTGCCAACCCAAACTACTTCAAAGGATTTCAAGTGGACAAACAAAGATACAACGGCCCGCGGTGTATCTGCGTTAACAATGTGGAATACACAACCATAACCCAGTGTAGAGGATGGCTACCCAATCCCATAGGAGGCATTTTATGGGTTTCTTTTGGGGCCCAGGATACGGCTTGTTATATGCCGCTTTACTGCGGTATTACTAAACTCCCAAAATCATTCCAGGTGGGAGACCATTTCGTTTTCAACAGAGACTCCGCCAGATGGGCCTCGGATTATGTAGATTTCCACACCCAGGTAGTCTATTCTTATGCCATAGAGGACGTTAAAAAAGCACAGGAAAAATGGGAAGGGCTCGCTTTTCAAAATATCCCTATCATAGATGAAGCAGCGTTAAAGCTCTTTAAAAAGGACCCTGAAAAGGCCCGGCAGTTTCTTACGGATTTTTCAGTCAATCACGCCAACTCCGTTGTCAAGGCCTGGTGGAAGTTGGGGGATGACCTTCTTGTCAAATACAATCACTTCCGCATCTACAATCCAGAAACAAGAAAAATCAACCGGATACAAACCCCTAAATGGTGGAACAAGGCAGTCATTGAACTAGACGATCTCAAGCCGGTCTCAACGTCTCCGCCACCACCGCCCAAGAAGAAGAAAAAAGAAAAACTGACAGAAAGTACCAGGTAAATATTATTTCTTGCGCGTCAGCTTGTGAATATAATCAGGGGGAGAACTCTCAAAAGAGTCCGGCCGTTGTCCATTCGGATTAAAGTGAATCTCGGCCTCATCATCAGAAATAAACCTCAGAATCCCAAAAGTTGTGACCCACTCCGAACCGGCGTTGTTGAATTTGCCCACGCACAAGTCAACAGAACAGGGTTCCTTGGATGGATCGAGCCTGTATTCTCCATCGTGGATCACAGTCAGCCCGTCCGAATGGGTTTCCTTTAGGGTGTATGTCATGTCAGCTCTGAATTCTGCTTCACCCTCCCCTTTACCGTATTTGTCAGCGACCACCCATTCTCCCAGGAGCTTCTCAGCCGGATCGTTCTGGCCGCATTCCATCCCTATTGCAAATGACAAAACCAGTCCTAAAAACAAAAAAATAAAAGCCGTATAATTCCATCTTGATTGTCTCATTGATCTTCCTTTCATTGGTTTTATCCTGACACACATATTTGAAGAAATACAGAAAAAACAAAAATATACAAACATTTCAAAAAAAAGAGAGCCTTTTCGCCACAAAAGCCATAGATTATGAGAAATCTCTCACAAGAATTTTCCCTCGACCCTCATACCCTCACAAATGTATAATAAAAGCGACTGGGAATTTTCATGGCAAAAAAAATCGTTCAGATCAGGTCAGAGTATACAAGTGCCCGGCTGATTCTTTCGAACCTAGAACACAGGCTGAAGGGAATCCGCTTTAAGCGTCTGCCCGGGTATCTTCCGCCAGAAGTGGATTTTCTGACGGAAGACAATAAACAGAAGACCATAAGGGTTAGGGACTATGACGTACGCGAACTGAATCCGCCGGATTCTCCCCGGGCGATAGAGCATCTCAGTCTTATTCTTGCTGCCCGCCATGGAAGCCTTGCGGCCGCACGCCGTTTAAAAACAAAAACTAAAAAAGCTTTTGATAAAATTTCGACCCGTTTTACTGGAGATAAGCTTATTGAAAACGAGTACGTCGTCCCCTACACGACATCCAGCACTTATTCTGAAACCGAAATCAGTAACAAAGGCGCAATCCTTCTGGCTCTTTCCAAGCGAGGTATCGCCACAGCGGACTTTTGCCTGCTCACAGCTTCAGCCTACTCGCTGCCGCCAGAAGAGCGGGAACCTCTGGTCAGAGCCATTGTCCGGAATCTCGAGATCCTGAGTGGACGAAAACTCGAAGACCCTGAAAATCCATTACTCATTGCCATGCGCTCCGCTTTGCCTGAATACCTGCCGGGATTTATGCCCACCTACCTTAACGTCGGATTTGTTCCAGATATGCTTCCCGGGCTTCAACAAAGATACGGTAAGGCCGGTGCGGCCCGAATCCGTTTCAACAACCGCAAGACCATTCTGGAAAATCTTGATCGAGAGGCTTTCCATCCTTTTGATATTCAGGGAAAAGCCCTTCTCTCCATCCAGCAAAACACTGAATTGGCTGAACAGATGGAATCCGAGATTGCCGTCCGCAGGCCAGAGCTTCTCACAAGCGCTTGGAGTCAGCTTCTGTTTTTTCTCAAAAAGGCCTATGACTACTACCAGGATCATTTGGATGTTCTCCGCAGTTTTATGACCCGGGAATTGTACCGTCCTGCAATCATTTTCCAACGAATGGTCTGTAGCGTCATTGATAGGACCTCTTATGCTGGCGTCATATACAGCCGTCATCCCCGATTAGGCACAGGTCTTTTCCTTCAGTTCGGACGGACGATCTTCGGGGAAGACTTGATGACAGGTCGCCTTCAACCCGAGGAACGCCACTTTCAGACTCGCGAAGAAAGCCGACGGGAATTTCCCGCTGTTTATCACTGCTGGGACAGAATTTTCCAGCTTGAGAATATTTTCCAATCACCGGTAATGGTCGAATTCACCGGAGTCAAGGGAACCTTCACTATCCTGCAAGTAAACCAGGCAAAGATGTCCGGAGCAGGTATGATAACAGCCGTTATAGATATGCACAGGAGCGGCCGAATACCAGAGGAGAGAGTCCGAGAGCTCATAAAACCCTACCATGTTCGGCAGATTGAATCAGACGCCATTGACCTGAAGTCTTTTCATTCGCTCACTCCTTTTTGCCGCGGCACATCTGTGCTCCCGCGTTCTGCCGTGATTGGCCGTATCTTTTTTTCCTCAGAGAATGCTCTGAAATTACGAGAAAAGTCAAGAGATACAAATGTTATCCTGATTAAGGAAAGGTTCACACCTATGGATGCCATTGAAATGCAAGAATTTGACGGAATCTGCAGCTTGAGTCCTCTTGCTATCCACGTAGTCTCATCAGCCCAAAGCCTAGGCATTCCCGCTCTGATTAACCTCGAAGAATACGGTGTGAGCATAGATCATGAAAAAGGCCTGCTTATCAACAGGGAAGGATTGGAAATTCCGGAAGGGTCATGGGTTACTCTTTCCAGTGCGTTCGGGTCGCTTTATGTGGGAAAAGCCCGGTTCGCTCCCGCACGTCTCCTCCGTTTCATGGCTGGAGAAGAAATAAAATTTTCCCCTGACGAGCGAATACGTTTCGAAAATCTGGCTAAAACCTACAGCGATTACCGTAATATACGGGAGAACGTTGACGCAGAAGATTTCGAGAGCCTTCAGGATCTCGGACATGCCGTCCGTTTCGGCAAGCTGGGAAAGAATGAACAAAAAGCATCCAAATTTGTTAACCGCTGCTTCGACCGGAAAAGCGAAATCATTGTGCATCGGCTTTTTGATTCAACTCTGGGTACTCATTTCCTCAACCAGGCAGCATTTGCCTGTCTTTCAGCAGACCGGAAGGCACGGCTTCTCAAGGGGGCCTTGCGTATCTGCGCGGAAAAAAGTATCTCCGGTTACAACGCCGGGGCCTTTGTGATCGGCAGCCTTATCCCCAATGATGCAGATGTTTCTTTTTGGAAAAAATTCACTCCCGGCGAGATCGCACGCCTTCTTAACGAATGGGTGCTCCACCAAAAATACCTTAACATCCTTAATGATGTTGGTGAAAAGAAAATCAGTCGTGCCAGGTCTTTAATCCAGTCAAACAGTCTCGGAGCACTTTGGGTACATAAAGGATTGCTCTCGGGCTTTATGACTCTCAAGCTTTCCGGAGCTCCATGGGATGAAATCAGCCGGAATATCCTTCCTTCTTTTGACTCACAGACACAGGAGGTTATAGATCTTTTGGGCCAACCTTATTCCACATTTTATGACTTCGACAATCCCTTTAGCCTTTCGCAGTTGAAGAAATTATGCGACGCAGCAAACCTCCCTGTTCCCAGGCCCGAAGACATTTAAGCAGGGATAGACAAAACAATGAAGATCATTGTCATTTATTGTTTTTTCGTTTTAGTTCCCCCTATAATTTATCTATGAACCAAGGAGAAGTGCCTCTAGCTATTTCTTGTCCTCAATGCGGTTCTTTAAATGTAGCCGAAGCAGAGAAAGAATTCAGCCGGGATTACCCTTTTTCCGTGGTCCTCATCCTCGTTTTTGTGCTGTTCGGGTTGGTTCTTTTTCTTTTTTTTCTCCTCCAGCTTCACCCGGTCATCCTCATCTTAGTTCTGGTCGCGGGAATAAGTTGGTTACTGAAGGCTCACCGGCAAAGCCCGAGAAAAAAGCAAAAAAAAGAATTCATCTGCCTTGACTGTGAGCACCGCTTCAGGGAAAAACTCGACTTTCCTGGTAAATAAAGGCCGACAAGAACGGTCAAACTAAATAAATACTTTCTCAGGATGAAATTGCTGATTTTAATGATAAAAAAAAATTCAGGGGCAATTTTAAAAGTGAAATGAGTGGCCAAACTAACTTAATGGCCCAGTTATATGACTTTTTTTTAGAACCATTCTTGATGAATTGTAAAAAAAGAGTAGCCCACGTGCTTCATCAATATAAACTAGCCCCGGCCATCGACATTTGTTGTGGCACAGGAACTCAGGTCAAATTTTTGCAAGCTTTAGGAATCCCTAGTTTCGGTCTCGACCTGGACAAGGGGATGATTCACCACGCCTCAAAGAAAAGCAAAATCCAAAGTTTTTTAGTGGCAGATGCCTGCCATCTCCCCCTTAGAGATTCATCATTCGGGGCAGCCATTCTCTCCTTTGCCCTCCACGAAAAGCCGGAGGAAGAAAGAAAAATCGTCATTAATGAAGCATTAAGAATCCTCCGTCCCGAGGGGATTATTTTAATCTTGGACTTTGAAAACCCCTGGGATAAACCTTCCCGCTGGGGTGCTTTTCTCCGCCAGGCTATCGAAAGGTTAGCGGGCAAGAACCACTACCGCTTGAGCCAGGAATTTTTAAGAAAAGGCGGTCTTTCTGCTTTCTTAAAACGTGTTAACCTTGGGGAAAGTGAACGCCACTATTTCCCCTTGGCGGCCACGATTTTAATTGTGGCCCGCCAGACTAGCCAGCCATAACTTAAATAGTTGGTTCTCTTCCCTATTCCCAATTAGGCATTCTGAACTTTCATTTGAAAAAGCGGGCTTAAATCAATAGCTGACCATCCATAATTATTATTCTTGTAATTGCCAACGATAGATAGTTTATAAACTTCTTTAGTTAAATCAAGGAAAGAACTCACGATGAATAGCGGCAACAACCTGACGCAGATATTCTCTCTTCACCAAAAAATAGCAGGCTACTTCTGATGCCCCAGCAGAGACCAACTCAACACTGACTCCTACTTGGGAAATCGCGGAAAAAACACGCGCAAAAATTCCTTTTTCCACCCGAAGCCCTTCGCCTACTACACCCACTAGAGCCATTTTGTTATCACACCTAAGGTGGGAGATTATTCGGGGTTTAAGCTTGGCCAAGGCTAAATAAGCTCTCGATAAATCTTGTTGATGAAGAATAAAGTTTAGACAAGTTTGGGAAGTAAGGATAGAGTAAATGTTAACTTTCTCCGTGGCGAGAATCTCCCCAATCTCGGCGATGACTCCAGGCTTGTAGCCAACCCCTGGGCCTTCAAGAAGAAGAAGGCCAATTTCTTGATTACAAGCCACACTTTTGATGCCCTCCCTCTTGCCTTTCGAATTGATAAAGATAATCGTTCCCGGCGGATAACCGCTGGTAAAGGAAAGATGAACATCTTTTATTTCATTGATATAAGAAGAAACTTCAGCCTTTTCTGCCAAGATTTTTCTGATAGCTTCGGCCAATAAGTCGGTTATCCCCTTTAAGGCGGAAACTACAACTACTCTTTTCCCTTGTGTTTGAAGAATTATATTCAGAACTAAATCCATAGAGTTAGCATCTTGGAAACACCCTCCACCAAATTTAATTATTTTGAGCATCTTTTTTCTTTCTAGTTAGATTTGCTTTTGCTTTCCCCGAGAAATTTTATTTAATGATAAAGCTAACTCAGCATTAAGAATGGAAGCTCCGGCTGCCCCACGGCTGAGATTATTGACTAAAAGAAAAAACAACAAAAATTTCCCCTTTTTTCTCACCCTCCCGATAGCCACCGCCATTCCCGCTGCCAGTGAACCAATGCCTGCTTCTCGATCAAAGCGGGGTTGGGGTCGATCCTGTTCACTTCTGACAAAAATAGGAAAACGAGGAGCCAGGGGCAAACCCAGCTCTTGGGGCAAACCAGAAAACGATCGTAACCTCTCGACAACCCCTTCTATTTCGAAAGGCCGTGCTAACTCAACAGCTACACTCAAGAGGTGGCCATTTCTTACCGGGACTCGAGCACAATTAACAAGAAAATTCATTTCAGCAGGAAAAAATTGTGTGTTGTGCCACTGGCCGAAAATTTTCTTTGTTTCCCTTTCAATTTTTTCTTCTTCGCTCTTGATAAAGGGCAGGATGTTATCGGCAACAGATAGAGCCGAAACACCCCTTAGACCAGCCCCCGTTAGCGCCTGAAAAGTGGTTAAGGTTACAGCTTTAACTCCCCAATCAACAAGGGGTTTACTCCTGCATAACCCTCGACATCATTCAACCAAACTTTACTCATCTTAATCGGTGGATCAGAATGGCCAAAATTAACCCAAACTCCCGATGAGCACATGGCTCCAAAAGTTCCGGTGGTGACCACATTAACTTCTTGGGCCGCTTTTTCAGGCCCGAGAGATTTAACAATTTCCGTCATTTCCTCCGCCGTAACCACCACCGCTTCTCCTTTTTTAATCTTAGTATTAATTAAAGAAATAGTTTTCATCTCTTGCTGACCTCCAAACAGAATTTAAGGATAATAAAAAAAACAGGGAGATAGTTAAGGAAGGATCCCGAACCCAGGGACCTTAATATTTAGTCCCTGTGCTCGGGCTAGACATTATCATGCTTTTTGAAGCTATATAAGAAATAATCTCTTTCATTTGAAAGAAAATGGTAAGAATTTAGACGAAAATGTCAAGAAAAAATTTCTAATTGAGGTTTCTTTTTTGGCGGCTTTTATTTTTAACTTCTAGTTGTCTTCTTAACTTTTTATGTAGCACTTAAATTTACCCGAAAAGGAAGAACGAAGAAAAGGATGTTATCTATCTTTGAGGATTTTCCACTTCCTTCATCATCTTCATTTCTTCTCCTTCTTCATCGCTTGAACTTCATTAACCACCACTTCGACCAGCCGGCTTTCTTCGTCTGTAAATTTAGTTTTTATTTCTTCCAGGCTCAATCCTTGGTCAATAAGCCTAATTATTTTTTTCTGGAAACTCTGCATTGCCTTGATATGCTCTTCTATCGTTTGACGATCGACAGGTTGAGCATGGCCACTACAAAAAAGCTGGGCTTCTAGAGTATCTAACATTCGACGTAGCGTCTTAACATGTTCAAAAGAATTTCCTCCTTTATAGGCATGAATCAACTGTGGGCGGCCGATAAAAATTTGGTCACCAAGAAAAGCAATTTTTTCTTCGGGAAAATAAACAACCGTGTCTCCAGTGGTATGGCCCACTCCAAAATACCATAACTCCACCTCTTGAGAACCTAAGTAGATAGTCATCTTTTGCTGGTAAGTTAAAGAAGGCACGAAAGGAGCCAGTTCTGGCTTAGTCCATTCTGAAGGCTGGCCATCCCGGCGAGGGTGAAAGAACTCTCGACGACAATTTTCATGGGCCACAATAAGAACACTAGGCGGGAAAAAGCGATTTCCAGCCACATGGTCACCATCACTATGGGTATTGACCAAATACTTAATGGGCTTGGTAGTAATTTTTTTTATCTCAGCTAGAGTTTGTTCAACCGACTCTTTAGTCATTTTGGCATCAATAACCAAGACTCCATCATCACCCACATAAAATCCTCCATTTGCTCCTCGGCCACCTAAAATTTGATAAAGCCGCGGGGAAAGTTTCTCCATCCGAACTGGTTCTACTTTTCTTGGTTGAGCAGCCACTAAAAAAGCCATTCCTCCAAAAACAAAGATAAGTATAAGCAAGAGAATTTTAATTACCCGGTTTCGGCTCATGAATTCCCTCCTTTTCCTTCCTTTTTCGCTTAATTTATAACTACTTGCAATTAATATTAATTCCACTTTTACATTTATTCTTAATAAATATTTATTTTTAAAACTCCACCAAACCTTTCCTCAATTCACAATTTAAGTTGATGGCTATGCTTCTTCTCTCTCGATAATGCAGAATTTATCACAAATTAATCTGAAAAGACAAGGGAAGAGGGGCTCTATGACGAAAAATATTTTATTATTACTCTATGTCTTATTAGTTAAATTCTTTTATTTTTAAATTTTTCCTTGATCAATAATAAGTTTAAATTGAAAAAGCTAAAATCCTAAATCACACGTGGTCACATATCTGAGAAAGCTGGTCAAGAAGTTTTATTCTTTGTTCTTTCGATGAAATAATTTTATAATTTCGTAAGTTAATGTTTAAGGAGGAACACGTCATGGAAAAATTTAAAGCGCTTTTTCTGGCTCATGCCCCGGATGCCGACAAAAACCAGCATAAAGCTCTCATTGAAACCGGTCTCTACCAACTCTTTGTCCAAGTTGTCCGCACCCAAGAAGAGGCAGTCCAAGTGGCCCGCGAGCTGGCTGCTAACGAAGGTGTCCATTCCATCCTGCTTTGTCCCGGGTTTACCCATCGCGATGTCGCCGAAATCCAGGAAGCTGTGCAAGGTCAAGCAGGAGTGTGTGTAGCCCGAAGTGATGGACCTAGCTCAGGTATGATCCGTCAAGTAATGGAAAAAGTGGGCTGGTTTAAAAAAAATTAAATTCTTAGCAATTCGCCAGCCTGAGGGGAGCCTTCCCAAGGCCTCTAATTGATATCCGGGGGGAAGCAAATCACGTTTTGTTGATTTTACCTAAATTAAAACTCGCATCTTTGACCATGAGTTGGGCAGTCAAAATTGCCCCAGCTCTTTTTCTCCTCGGAAGTCCTGAGGAATCAAATAAATTCCTTGGCGAAAAAGTTCCTGGAGAGTTCCTTTCAAACCTTCTGTAGCCACAAACTTCTCAATATTTCCTAATTCACAACCGATGTGTTTAAAGAGCTTCAAAAACGCTTTTCTCTATTTCACCTCAAAAAAAGAAGATAATTAAAATAAAAAGAGACAACCTTTTGGTGAATTTCTGCGTTTTTATAAAAGAGCCCTTAGTTAAAAGCTAATAAACAATCATTTAGTTATTTAATCAGAAAGGAAAATTTTTATTGGTTCAAAGTCAAGTTACCAAAAACAACAACAAGAACATGAGACCCTCCTTTAAAGATAGTTTCGTTTTATCATTTACCCCGGAGTTAACTGAAAGGAGTTAAAGATGACCAGCATTTTCCGGAAAAACTTTTACTTCCAGTTAGCCTTAATCCTTTTCTTCTTGGCAATGAGCGCTTTCGAAATAAGAGCCGCTTTAATTTCCCCCTCTCCTCAAAAGGAGAAAGTCATTCAGGCCACGCGAGTCAGATCTCCCCTAACTATTGACGGCCAGCTAACTGAAGAAGTTTGGCAACAAAGGGGAGTCGATGATTTCACCCAATCTGACCCGGTAGATGGCGGCGAGCCATCCGAGAGGACTGAAGTTTGGATTGCCTATGATGATGAGGCCCTTTATGTGGCCGCCCGACTTTATGATTCCTCCCCCCAAGAAATCACCGCCCGCCTGGGGCGAAGAGATGATTTCGTTGAATCAGATTGGTTTATCTTGGCCGTGGATCCCTATTTTGATCGTCGTTCCGGGTACATGTTCGCCGTCAATCCCGCTGGTTCTATTTGTGATTGGACTCTATACAATGACGTCAACCGCGATTCTACTTGGGATGGCGTCTGGGAATGGGCCACTAACATCGACGACCAAGGATGGAGTGTGGAAATAAAAATTCCTTTTGACCAACTTCGTTTCCCATCCCAAGAACACTACGTTTGGGGCGTCAATTTCGAACGCCGAATCCAACGCAAACACGAAAGGAACACCTTTGTCTGGGTTCCCAAAGATGATGTTGGCTATGTCTCTCGGTTTGCTCAACTGGAAGGAATCTCGGGAATTAAAACTGGATATCACCTGGAAGTTTGGCCCTATTCTGTTGGTCAAGCACACTTCTCTCCCGAAGAACCAGGAAACCCGTTTCAAACGGGCCAGCAATACTTGGGAAATATTGGCCTGGATCTCAAGTTGGGATTAAAAAGCAACTTAACTTTAGATGCCACCATCAATCCCGATTTTGGCCAGGTTGAAGTTGACCCGGCAGTAATCAATCTTTCGGCTTTTGAAACCTATTATCGGGAAAAAAGACCATTCTTTATCGAAGGCAACAATATTTTTAGTGAATTCGGTCGAGGCGGGGTGGCCCATAACGCTAATATCAATTGGCCCAGCCCGACATTCTTTTATAGCCGAAGAATTGGCCGCTCCCCCCAGGGAGATGTAACCCAGGAAGGCTATGTCAAAAGCCCCGATCGAAGCACCATTCTCGGTGCTTTTAAGCTTTCCGGCAAGATGGCCGGCAATTGGAACATGAGTTTAATCAGCGCCCTCACCGCGCGCGAATATGCTCAAATTGACCAATCAGGCCAGCGAATCCAGGAAGAAGTTGAGCCATTAACCTATTATGGAGTGTTTCGTTCCTTGAAAGAATTTAACCAGGGCCACCGCGGGGTGGGCATTCTAGCCACTAGCGTCGTCCGCGATTTGCGCTCGCAATCATTGAGCACTTTCCTTGCCGATAAAGCTTTTGCCTTGGCACTGGATGGCTGGACTTTTCTTGACCAAGAACGCAACTGGGTGCTGAGTGGGTGGCTTGGAGGAACCTATCTTCATGGCTCACCGGACGCCATTTACCAGATTCAACAATCCTCACTTCATTACTTCCAACGCCCCGATGCCTCTCATCTCCAACTAAAAGAAAACGCCACCTCGTTGCTAGGTTGGGGAGGACGTTTCCAAGTCAACAAGCAAAAAGGGCGAACTTGGATTAATTTTGCCTTAGGGGCTTTATCACCAGGATTTGATCCCAATGATGCGGGATTTCAGTTCGGTGGATCCGACTTGATTAATTGGAGTTGTATCCTCGGGTATTTGTGGCCCCATCCAACGAAAATTACCCGCGAAGCCATAGTGGCAATCGGTCCTTTTCAATCCTACGATTTTGGAGGCAACAAGATTTGGGAGGGTTTTTTAGCCTTAGCCCAAGGGCAATTTCTTAATTATTGGAGTTTTAACTCCCTTTTGGCCTATAATCCAGATACCATTAGCAAAAATTTAACTCGCGGAGGCCCATTAGTTAAGATTCCCTATGGTTATGAAGTTGACTTGAGTTTGTCCTCAGATACCCGAAAACCAATAATCTTCTTTGCCTCCTCAAATTTCTACCGACGACCAACTATCAGGAGCTATAGCCTTTCGGAAAGCCTTGGCTTGAGATGGAAGCCAAGAAGCAATTTTAGCCTCTCTATCTCTCCGAAATATTCAGAGGAAACTTCACAATATCAATGGATAAGAAAAGTTGACGACCCCTTGATGACGGATACTTTTGGAGCCAGATACGTTTTTGGTCGTCTTCACCAACAAGTCTTATCGACCGAAATCCGGCTTAATTGGATTTTCACCCCCAAATTAAGCCTCCAGGCTTATCTCCAGCCCTTTATCGCCGTGGGTGAGTACAGTCGATTTAAAGAGCTCGCCCGGCCAAAAAGCACTGAATTCACTATTTACGAGGAGAATGGTGGAGTAGTTGACTTTTCTGATGATGAGTACCGAATCGATCCAGATGGGGTGGGTCCCGCCCCGCCTTTCACCTTTTCCAACCCTGATTTTAATTATAAATCATTACGGGGAACCATGGTTCTTCGCTGGGAATATCGCCCTGGTTCCTTTCTCTATCTGGTCTGGACTCAAGACAGAAATGATTACTCTTACCCTGGAGAATTGAAACTGGGACGAGATTTAGGTGAGCTTTTCAGGGCCCCGGGAGAAAATATATTTCTCCTCAAAATAACTTACCGCTGGAGCAGGTAGTTACCGGAGAATCGTATTTAGTAAGCGAAAAGTGCGCTAGTAATAAGGGTCACAAGAAGGGGCAGCGTGGTAATTTTCACAAAATTCTACCCATCGCCTCCAATCAGATTTATCCAGCCTTAAGTCCAAGTTTAAATTAAACTAATCAGATTTTTTCTTGCTTAAATTAAGCTTGTTTTTGATTGTAGTCCACGGCCTCTTGAATATTCTTTTCTTCTTCCTCTTCTTCAATTTCCACTCCCAACAACTTAGCCAGCCCTAAATAAGTGTGCTTTAAGGCCTTTTTCTTTTCCTGGACTTCTTTTAGTCTCTCTTTCAACTTTTTGATTTCCTCTTCGATGTATTCATCTATACTGGCCAACTGCTTTTCAATTTCTTTCATTGTTTTTTGGTAAAGTTCTTGTTGCTCTTTACTTAATTCCATGGGTCTTCCTCCTGGTTTATATCTTTACCCTGGAAAGTTATGGCGATTGGTTTCCAGACTTTTACTTTAACCCCATCTTTCTCGGCCGGTTTAAAGCGCCACTGCCTGACGGCTTCTAGCGTGGCTTCATTAAGCCCAAACGATTTTTCAAACCCGCGTAAAAGACGGGTTTGTAAAACATAACCATTTTCCGAGATTAAGGCCATCACCACGACTTGGCCTTTCACTCCGAAACGTAAAGCTTGGGGCGGGTACTTGGGGCTAATTTTCTCGATAACCTGGGGGGGAACATCAACCTGATTAAGGGGAACTAAATCTCCCGTTTTTACTTTCGTTGGAGAGGAAGAAGACAAATTATTTGCCTTCTCTTGGGCTGTAGTCGAGAGAGGTGAAACTTGATTCTCAGTTAAGGGGTTTTCTTGGACCGCACCTTTGCTTTTTTTCTCCTCACTCTCCTCTTTAGCTTTGAGATTCTCGCTAAGCTCACCGGAGGTCGATAAATTACTCTTCTCCTCCATAATTAGAGGAGGAACTTCCTCAGGGATAACCAAGGGCTCAGCAGTCACTGGTTTAGTCTTCGTTTCCTTGGCTTCGACCACGCTCTGATTCTCAGAATTATCAACTGACGAATCTTTTCCAGGGGAAGAAACCGTTCTCTTTGCCCTTGGGCTTGATTGTTGGCTTTGCGATTTATTTCCGCTCAGAGACGAAAGGGCAGAGCCTTGGTCTAAACTCGGTGGAGAGAGCTCATTTTTAACTTCAGCAATTGACTGGAGCTGGTTTTCGATTTCTGTCGAGTTAGAAAAAGTACTCTTTTGATTTTTTGGCTTGCCGGACAATAAAACTAGAAAAAGACTGACTAACACTCCAACTCCAACTACTCCGAGTAATACCGGCATTGCTGATCGCCAATTCTTTTTTGGTGTTGCCGGCGCTAAAATAGAGTCAGAAAAGATATCAAATCCTTTTTGCTCCTCGCTTGATTCTTCTCCCTTTTTCACCCCAGAAGCAAAGAGACGCCGCTCTTTAATCTTTTTTATCTCTTCTTTGATCTGGAAATCAGTTTTTCTTTTCTTTTCCTTTGCCGCCGGCTCCTTGCTTGGGCTTGAATCAGCCTCACTGCTGACTTCCCCCTCCTGGCTATTTTCTAGGTTAATTACCGGCTCCTCGGCAAAGGTTTTTTCTCTTTTATCACTCTCTTTCCTTGCCTTCCTCTTGCTATTTTTCGATCCTGGCTCGACCTTTTTAATTGCTTTTTCCTCTTCACGTTTTTCAGCTAACTTGTCGTTGGCCTTTTCTTCGGTATTTCGTTTCTGTTTTTTGGTCGAGGTGCCTCCTTTTTGATCATCCCCACTAGCTTCTCCTTTTTGGTTCTCTATTTTTTCTCCACCTCCACTTGTGTCTTGGTTCTTCTGGGCCGCTAAAACCGATTCATTACAGGATGAGTGAGGCGTTTTAACCTCTTTTTGGTCTTTGGGGTGCTTCCCTTTTTTCTCTTCTGGAGGTTGCTTTTCTTTCTTTTTTTCATCCTTAGCCTCGGCCCCGGCAATTAAAGAAGCCAATTTTTGATCAAGGTCTTCATCTTCTTTCTTATCTTCATCAAAACTGGTCAACTCTTCCTCAGCCTCATTAATTGTCAGTAGCCCTGACAATTCACCTTGCAGAAGATTCTCAATATCTTCTTCTGAGCCTTTCCCTAAGCTTACTTCACCTGCTTGCTCATCTGTTTTCAGCTTTTGGAGATAATCTCTGACCAGGAGCTCTAAATCATCATTTTCTCTGGACAAGGCCATCCCTGATTCTCCCTTCTTTTCTTCCCCGGCTTCCTTAGCCTTTTTCTTCTTCGCCACCCGGATTAACTCTTCCAGATCTAGTCTAATCTTATCCAGCGAGGAGGGGAGAGTTTCAGAGCTTTTTTCCTTAGAGATCTCCGGGGATAACCTGTCCGGCGATGGAGTCGATTTCTTTTCGGGGATAGAGCTTAACTCCCTCTCATGCTCTTGGTTTTCATTATTTAAGAGCCGAGAAGCAGCCTGAAGAACCTCTTCCTTCCTAAATGGTTTATTGAAAAAAGCATAATCATCAAAATAGTTCAAGTAATCGCGTCGGCAAAGAGCTTCGGAATAAAACCCGGTCAACACTATCAAGGGAAAAGGTTTAGTAAATCTCTGGGAGGCTTTCCCTAAGAAATCAAAACCATGAAGACGAGGTAAAAATGGCTCAAGGACAACTAAATCAGGTTTTTTAGAAAAAAATAATGCGTAAGCTTCTTCTCCGTCCTTGGCTGTATAGACCTGATATCCCTGGTTTTCAAAGAGTTGGCGCAAAGTTTCTAGAGAAGAACGGTCATAGTCAACAATAAGCACTTTTCTTTTAGTTGCCATTACCTGGATAATTCTCCCTTTAAACCTACCTATACATTGAATTTTCTTGCCATAAAGGTCAATCCCCTTTTGGGGTGAATCAAGAGGTGAAATTTCCCCCTTTACTTTTTGGCTTTGTCCCCAGTTTTCTTCAAAATAAACACCCAGCGGAGGTGCATTAAATCATCATGTTACCTAATCAACAAAATTAAGCACCATAAAGTTAGCTTGATGTCGCAAACTTTATTTCTGCTTCTTTAAGTAGGCTCGCCACGTGATGGCCCATTTTTGGGGATCATCATAAGGGCTCTGATCGATGCGATGAACCACGCTTCGATGGGGAGCAGTTTTAACTTTTTCGGGGTCACGTCTTGCCTCTTCAGCGATGAACTCCAAAGCTTCCAGATACTCATCCAATTCCCGCTTGGCATAAGATTCGGTGGGCTCAATAGTGAACGGTTCGGGAACGATAAAAGGATGATGACTTGACCAAAGATGAAAGCCGAAGTCGGCCATCCGCAGAGCGATATCAAAGGTCGAAACACCTGTTTCTCGGCACAAATCTTCCCA